>NZ_JBPIZD010000002.1:0-242764 GCF_051172395.1 Brevibacterium sp. H602
CGCCCCTAACTGCTACCTGACGTCGGCTGATCAACCTGGCGCCAGGTTGCTCAGCCGCCGTCAGGTGCCTTGGAGAGCGAATTTCATCCTTTTGTGGGAGATACATCGACTCGGAGGCCCGCTACTGTTGAGTGGTCCCGTCACCGTTACGACGCCCGTTGAAGGTTCGTCGGACGTGATGACGGTCCAGTCAGCCCAGCCCATCAACTGGAACGGTGATCAGAAACTTGCAGGAACCCGCCCGTCGCTCCCTGCTGCTGACAGCATTGAGCTATCCGCTCGTCGTTGCGGGAATCATCCTGCTGATCCTCGCGGTCGAGGTCCCGGGCGCAGCCCTGCTGGGCTCCGGTGTCTTCCTCATCGGCATCAACGAGCTGTGCCTGTACATTGCCAGGTCGTCCGCCCCCTCCCGAACTACCTGACGGCGGCTCAGCAACCTGGCGCCAGGTTGCTCAGCCCCCGTCACGTAGTAATTAGGCCTCGACGAGGAGGCGGTCGAGTTTGTTGTAGCCCTCGACGATGCCGTGCTCTATGCCCGAGGCGACCATGCCGTCGCGGGATTCGAGTGAGTCGAAGATCGAGGTCGACATCAGTCGTGTCCGCCCGTCACCGAGGTCGGTGAGAGTGAGGATCTCGAGGTTGACCGCGTCCGCGAACCCCTCATAGGTGAAGGTCTGGACGATGCGCTCATTCTCTCGCACCTCGTGGAACGAGCCGAAGAACGCGTACTCGCCACGATCATCGCTCGAAACGTAGCTCCAATTCCCGCCGGTCGTCGCATTCCATTCGCGGATCGTGTTCGTGATCGAGTCCGGTCCGCACCACTTGACGAACAGTTCGGGGTCGATGTGGGCCCGGAACACCTTGTCCGGTGAGGCGGCGAAATCGCGGGTGATGGAGACAGTCTGCACCCCCTCGGGGACGTCGAGCTTGAGAGTCGAAAAATCGGCTGCGGTGTCTGTGGTGGTCATGTCATGCTCCTTTGCGTGATTTTCTATGGGGTGACTTATCTTCGGATCCCGTCGCCGAGGCGGCGCTCGAGTCCGAATTGTTCGCTTCCTCGTCCGCGTCCATCTGTTCGAGGACGGCGTCGAGGCGTTGGTAGCGTTCCTCTGCCTGTTGTCTGTACCTTTCGATCCACTTCGTCATCAGATCGAACACATTGTCTTCGAGGTGGACCGGTCTGCGCTGGGCGTCACGGGTGCGGGAGACCAGTCCGGAGTCCTCTAGCACCTTGAGATGTTTCGATACGGCTTGGACGCTGACGTCGTAGGGTTCGGCGAGTTCGTTCACCGTCGCATCCGCGAGACTGAGCCGAGCCACCATGTCCCGACGGGTCGGATCGGCAAGTGCCGCGAAGACCTTGGACAGCTGATCGGCCATGGGGCCTCCTGGGCGTCTGCATCGAAATCTGACTTCAACCAATTGGTTAAATAACAATGTAGACCCGATGGATGCTGGTAGTCAACCGTTTGGTTGAATAGACATCTAGGCGCTCGTTTCGGCCTCGAGGCCCGCGATGCGAGTGTGCAGACTCCGGAAGCGCAGAGTGAACCAGACACAGACGGCACCCGCCACCGCCGAGGCGATGAGGAACACCGTCTCGATGTCCAAGGACTCGACCGCCAGGGCGGCCAATGCCGATCCGAGGGGAAGTGCGCCCCAGCTGATGACCCGCGAGGCCGAGTAGACGCGACCGAGGAGCGGCAGGGGAGTGGCCTGCTGCCGGATCACCGCGACGATGACCCTCCAGACGGTGGACCCGGCTCCGGCGAGGACGACACCGGCGACGATGACCGGCAGCGGGGCTCCGAGTGCGGCCGGAAGGACGAGCCCGATCGTGCCGACCGTGTCGATGAAGAGGAGAAGAGTTGTCGACACTCGCCTCTGCAGCCGTTCGATAACGCCCGCGGCGACGATTCCGCCGACAGCCATCGCGGCCAGAACCCATCCGTAGGCGACAGTGCTGAGGCCCAGCGGACCGGGCGCAACTGCGTAGAGAACGAACATCGCCGTCCAGGCGCCCCAGATGAGACTCATCGCCGCCGTCAGCACCGTCAGCTCGCGCTGCAGGCGATCTCTCCACAGGTATCGCAAGCCGTCGCGGATGCGAGGTGTGGGTTTTTCGGGGTCGGCGCCCTCTGCGGCGGCAGTCGTCGACCGACTGCGCATCGCCACCAGCAGGCTGAGCCCGGCCAGCGCCGCGAGTGCATAGAGCCCGCTGCCGACCGCTGCCGCGGCGAGTCCGGCCGCGCCGAGAAGGAACCCGGCCAAGGGTGGACCCGCGAGCTCATTGGCGATATTGATCGTCGCTTCCATCTTGGCGTTCGCCCCGGTGAGCTGGTGTTTGGGGACGATCCGCGGGATTCCCGCGATGAGGGAGGTGTCGACCAGGGTCTCGGCGATGCCATAGACGAGGGCTGCGATCATGACCGCCGGTGCGACGAACGCGTCGCAGGCGATCGCTGCTGTGAGGCCGAGAAGCATGAGCGCACGCGCACCGTTGGCCACGGTCAGCAGCAGCTGCGGAGAGAGGCGATCGACGAGCCAGCCTGCGTGCAGCCCGCACAACGGCCAGGCGATCGTCGCCGCCGTCGTGACCAGGGCGACCTCGCCGGGGGAGGCCCCGGCGGTGAGCGCGATGAGCGGAAACGACGTCAGCGCGATTCCATCTCCGAGGTTGGACGAGCAGGCGCTTGCCCAGAGGCGGCCGAACGGGGTGATCATGGCATCAGCCATCCTATGTTTACCGGCAAAAGCAATGTAGATAGTCAAGTCTCGTCCAGAAATTATCACCAGTCAAGAGTTAGTAGATGGTAAAGTCGATTCATGGAGTTTGAACATGTGGGCAATGCGCTGTGCCTGGAGCTGACCAACTCAATCCCCGATCGCGCCAGCGGTGACCGTGACTGGCTGGCCGACCCCGCGACCGCCGCGGACTGGATGAGTTCGCTCGACCTCGACCGCGATGCCGACTTTGCCGAGCGGGACCTCGCAGAGCTGCGGAAATTCCGCGAGCACGTCTTCGACGTCTTCGATGCGCTCGCATCGGGTGGCCGCGTGCCCCAACGCAGCCTCGACACCATCACCGAGGCGCATGCCCGGAGTCTCCAGAAGTTCGCTTTCCGTGCTCCTGCAGGACCGTCCGACGGGACCGCCCCGCTCGTCAGAGACTGGCCAGATGCCTGGAGCGCGAAGGCGCTGATCGCACTGTTCGCCCAATCCGCGATCGACGAACTCACCGGAACCCGCCTCGACCGCCTCAAGTCCTGCCCGAGCTGCCGCTGGCTCTTCATCGACACCTCACGCAACCGCAGCCGCCGCTGGTGTTCGATGCAGACGTGCGGGGGACGGGACAAAGCCCTGCGCCACTACCGCCGCACCCGACCCTGAGAGCACCCGACCCTGATGCTCCCGCCGACGGCGAACTGATCCTGACGGCGAACTGACCACGGCGGCGACGTCGGGTCGGCGGTGATCGTCGCCCCGCCTCGGCGAAGTGGTGGAAGTGCTGCCGATGACGACACCGGTGTCCGAAATCTGCGACAGAATTTTTCCGACACACCCGCAAGCTCACCGAAATCGACGTAAGGTCGCTCATAGCGGGAGCCGGCTCGGCGCCCGCCGGCAGTGACGCCGTCCTTTGACGAGAACCACCTGTCCTGCGCGGACCCACAGCGCCCGACGATGATGTCTGGAGAAGAACTTGCCCACACTGCGACAGCAGCTGTTCCGGATCAAACCGGTGCCGCGGCAGAAGGAAGACGTCGAGACCGATCTCAAACGCACGATCGGGCTGTTCTCGCTGACGATGGTCGGCGTCGGCTCGACCATCGGCACCGGCATCTTCTTCATCCTCTCCGAGTCCGTTCCGGTGGCGGGTCCCGCCGTGATCTGGTCATTCGTCATCGCCGGTGCCGTCGCCGGCCTCGCGGTCATCTGCTATGCCGAGCTCGCCGGCTCCGTGCCCGTCTCCGGTTCCTCCTACTCCTATGCCTACGCGACCCTCGGTGAGTTGCCGGCGATGGGCGTGGCCGCCTGTCTCCTCCTCGAATACGGAGTCGCGGGAGCCGCCGTCGCCGTCGGCTGGTCGCAATACGTCAACCAGCTGCTGTTCAATCTCTTCGGATTCGAGATCCCGCATGCCCTGGCCTATGCGCCGGAAGAAGGCGGAATCGTCAACCTCCCGGCGATCCTGCTGCTGGCGATGTGCTGCTTCCTGCTGGTGCGCGGCACCGGCGAATCCATCGTCGTCAACGCGATCATGGTCTGCCTCAAGGTCGGCGTCCTCATCTTCTTCGTCTGCGTCGGCGTCACCGGTTGGAACACCGACAACTTCTCTGACTTCGCCCCCTTCGGCATCTCCGGAGTCGTCGCCGGTTCCGGTCTGATCTTCTTCAGCTACGTCGGCATGGACGCCGTCGCCACGGCCGGTGATGAGACGAAGAACCCGAAGAAGACGATGCCCCGCGCCCTCATCGCCGCCCTCATCATCGTCACCTCCGTCTACGTCCTCGTCGCCGTCGCCGCCCTGTCCGCCCAGCCGTGGGAGGAGTTCGACGGACAGACCGCCGGACTGTCGGCCATTCTCGAGAACATCGTCGGCTCACAGTGGCCCGGCACGGTCGTGGCCGCCGGCGCGGTGATCTCGATCTTCTCCGTCACCCTGGTCTCCATCTACGGCCAATCGCGCATCCTCTTCACGATGGCCGGCGACGGAATGATGCCCAAGCTCTTCCGCGAGGTCAATCCCCGCACACTCACCCCGGTCAAAGGCACGATCGTCGTCTCCGCCGTCATCGCGGTCCTCGCCGGCTTCATCCCGTTGAATTTCCTCGCCGAGATGACCTCGATCGGCACCCTCGTCGCCTTCGTCGTCGTCTCCCTGGCCGTGATCATCCTGCGCGTGCGCGAACCCAATCTCGAGCGCGGTTTCAAGGTCCCGTTCTATCCCGTCCTGCCGGTGCTCTCGATCATCGGCTGCTTCTGGATCATCTCGAGCCTGCAGGTCATCACGATCGTCGTCTTCATCATCTGGACCGCCTTCATCCTGGGCCTGTACTTCATCTTCGGCCGCAAGTCCTCCGTCCTCGGCAAGCAGCTCGCCGAGGCGGGACCCACCGATCCCGAATCCGCCGGAACGGACTCCACAGGAGGAGCCAAATGAGCATCGTCGTCGGTCTTGCCCCAGGTCAGGACAACCGCGCAGCCGTCGAGCTGGGTGTCGTCCTCGCCCGCACCTATCGGCGCCGGCTCGTCGCAACCGCCGTGGACTCCGCTGCGTTCCCGATGGCGCCCGTGCACTTCGAGAGCCAGTACGAGAACAGGTTCCGCACCGTCGCCGAGGCGGCCCTCGACGAGGCGCGTGCGCTCATTCCCAGCGATATCGAGTCCGAATGCGTCCTCCATTCCGCGCGGTCGTCGCGGCGGGGTCTGCTCGAGATGTGTGAGAAGACCGATGCCTATCGCCTCGTCGTCGGACCATCGTCGGAAGGAAGGCCGGGCAAGATCGCGCTCGGTTCGGTGTCGAACGGTCTGCTGCACAGCGCCAGGCTGCCGGTGGCCCTGGCCCCGGCCGGATTCGAAGCGCCTGCGGGGGCGCGGCTGGAGCGGATCACTGCCGCGTACTCGGGGTCGTCCACCTCGGCGGATCTCATTCTTGGTGCTGCGATGGTTTCGGCGGAGTCGGACGTGCCGTTCCGCATCGCCTCGTTCGCTCCGCGTTCGCGTGTGGTCGCCTCGGCGAACGTGCCCTTCGACATGGAGTCGCGCGTCATCGACGAATGGACGAAGACCGTCCAGCGCGACACGGACACGATCCTGTGCTCGATCGAGCAGCTGCACATCAAGCCAGGTGAGACTGACGTCGTCGTGGGAACCGGCGCCGATTGGGCCGCGGCGCTCGGCGCTGTCGAGTGGAAGCATCCGGAAGTGATGATGCTCGGATCCTCCGGGCTGGGTGCTCTCAAGCGCGTGTCGCTGGGCAGCCATGCGATGCGGATCCTGCAGAACTCTCCGGTGCCGATCGTCGTCGTTCCCCGCCGCGCGAAAGCCGATTACATCCGCCAGCAGACAGTGTGAGTGCTGTGTGAGCCCCGCCGGCTGAACATGCGCCGAGGGGCTTTCGGGCATCACTCACTGTTAGGGCCACAACCCCCTGCAAGTGGCTCGTCCTACAGGCTGCGAGGTATCCCCTCACCCGTGGTGGCATAACCCCCTGCAGGAATGGGGTGGTGTGGCACTGCGAGTGAGGGATGGTCCTGATACGTCGTGTCTCTGCGGGGCTGCGATTGTCCAATACTTGAGCGGTTCCAAATTGGCCTCGGCAGTTTCGCTAGCGTGGCGGCAGGTCACAACGACGTGGCCTGGAGCTAGTAGAGAGGAACCGCATGGAACTGCTGCGACTGGGACCGATCGGACACGAGATTCCGGCAGTCCGCCACGATGGAGTCTGCTTCGACCTCCGTCCACTGTTCGATGACATCGATCCGAACTTCTTTGCCGCCGACGGCATCGAGCACGTGCGAGATGCGCTCGCCGCCGGCAAGCTCAGCACGCTCGACGGTGCCGATGAGATGCGCATCGGCGCGCCGCTGACCAGGCCTTCTGCCATCGTGTGCGTGGGCATGAACTATGCAGCGCATGCTCGTGAGGCCGGAGCCGAACCTCCCGAGCGCCCTGTCATCTTCTTTAAGATGCCCTCGACCATCGCCGGGCCCAATGACCCGATCGAACTGCCGCCGTATGCGGCGAAAGCCGATTGGGAGGTCGAACTCGGAGTGGTCATCGGGTCACGGACCTTCAGGGCCGCCTCGGCGGAGGAAGGACTCAACCACGTCGCCGGGTACGTGCTCGGCAACGATCTGTCCGAACGCTGACTGCAGATCGAGGAGTCCGGGGGACAGTGGTCGAAGGGGAAGAATCTGCCCGGGTTCACCCCGCTCGGGCCGTGGATCCGCCCCGCCGCCGAGGTGGACCCCGGCAACCTGCGACTGCGCAGCTGGGTCAATGGCGAAGCTCGCCAGGATTCGTCGACGAGTGACCTCATCTTCTCCGTCGGCGAGATCATCGTCCAGCTCAGCCAGGCGATGGCCTTCGAACCGGGCAACGTCATCCTCACCGGCACCCCACAGGGCGTCGCGCTGTCCGGACAGTACCCGTACCTGGCAGACGGGGACACGGTCGAACTCGAGCTCGAAGGGCTCGGCCGGCACCGTCAGGTCGTGACCGTCACCGAGTGAATGCACGAAGCGGCGCACCTATGAATGGTGCGCCGCTTGTGCTTGGGGACCCGCGTCTCAGAGGTGACGCCGGATCAGGTGGGTGCTGAGATCAGCGGTTCTCGTCGAATCCGCCCTGCTCGCCACCGAAGCCACCCTGGCCCTGATCCCGGCCGCCGAAGCCACCCTGCTCCTGACCGCCGGGCTGACCGCCCTGTTCGCGGTCGTGGTCTCCGCCGAATCCGCCGTCGTTCTGACCGCCCTGAGCCTGCTGGCCGCGATCATCGCCGCCGAAGCCGCCCTGTCCCTGGCCACTGGGCTGGCCGCCCTGCTCGCGGTCGTTGCCGTCGAATCCACCGGACTGTTCCTGGCCGCCGCCGAGGCCGCCCTGCTCCTGCTGTTCCTGGCCGCCCTGGGCCTGCTGTTCCTGGCCGCCGAAGCCACCCTGCTCCTGCTGACCCGACTGGCCCTGCTGGCCGCCCTGGTCGCCGAAGCCACCCTGCTGGCCCTCGGGACCGCCCTGCTGCTCATTGCCGAAGTCGTTCTGACCGCTGTCGTTGTTGCCTGCGAAATCGTTCGATTCCATGTCCAACTCCTCATTCGGTGACGAATCATCGCTGTCTGCGACTCGATTGCCAGTCTTCGGTACCCAGAGCCTGGCTGACAATAGAGTTCAAGGAATGTTGCACGAAGTTCACTCAAGCCGCAGCTGATGTTCAGCCAAGGCAGCTTTTCAATGCGACTTTGCTGTCAGCGGCATTTCGTCACCGTCCAGCACCAATTGTGGAGAGAAGATGGACGTGGTCGTGATCATGGTGGTCGGACCGCCGGCCGAGCAGACCGGCCGAACGAGTGCGGGAGGCACAATGAGTACACCCGATTCCGATACACGACGGGTGACGAAAGGTCGCGTCACGGTCTGGGCGGTTCTCTGTCTCATTCCGGTGATCGCCGCCTTCGTCCTCCAATGGCTGCCGATTCTCAACGGCCCACATCTGTTTTTCGGGCTGCCGACCATCTTGTGGTGGACCTGTGTGCCCGGCAGCCTCCTCGTCACCGGCATCCTCCTGATCATCGAGAAGACCCGCCCCGATCTCGAACGGCAGGGCCACCTCGACGACCTTGCCCTCGAAGAAGCCGAGAGTCTCGCATCGGCCAAAGTCGGAGACCGACCGGAAGTGCAGGCACACCCCGACAACGGTCGGGAGGGCTGAGATGAGCACTATCGAGATCGTCACCCTCGGCGGAATCGTCCTCGTCGCGATCCTCGGTTTCATCGGACGCAAGAAGCCCAATGCCGACCTCTCCGAGTGGACCGTCGGCGGCCGACGCTTCGGCGTGGCCACGACCTGGCTGCTTCAGGCCGGCGAAACCTTCACCACCTTCACCTTCCTCGGTACCGCCGGGCTCGTGGTCTCGGGAGGCGCCGCCGCCTTCTACTCGATGCCCTACGTACCCCTCGGCTACCTGGTCCTCTACTTCATCGGCCCGAAGATCTGGCGCATGGCCAAAGCACGCGGGCACCTGACACAGGCCGACTTCCTCGAACACAGCTACTCCTCGCGCACCCTCGGAGTCATCGCAGGCATCTGCGGAGTCATCTTTCTGCTGCCCTACCTGCAGCTGCAGATCACCGGACTCGGCCTCATCGTTCAACTCGTCACCGGTAACCGAACGACGGGCGTGTGGTCAATGGTCATCGCTTTCATCCTCGTCGTCGCCTTCGTCCTGTGGTCGGGTCTGCGAGGCGTGGCCACGACCGCGTACTTCAAAGACGCGCTCATGCTCGTCATGCTCTTCGTCGTGTGCATCTCGATCCCCATCCATTTCACCGGCGGATTCACGAACGTCTTCGACACCGTCGCTGCGACCATGCCCGACCTCCTGAGCGTCCAGGGCACAGAGGAATACGGCATCCCCTGGTACATCTCGAACATGGCGATCAGCGCCATCGGCGTGGCCTTCGTGACTCTTCCGCACATGTGGCCGCCGATCCTCGCAGCCCG
This sequence comes from Brevibacterium sp. H602, assembly GCF_051172395.1. NCBI lineage: Bacteria > Bacillati > Actinomycetota > Actinomycetes > Micrococcales > Brevibacteriaceae > Brevibacterium > Brevibacterium sp. H602. The sequence goes on from NZ_JBPIZD010000002.1 coordinate 9,227, forward strand.
CAGCTCCGCGGTGCTGCGTCAGAACTACCTGTGGCTGCCGATCTACAACACCTTCATCGTCCTGCCGCTCATCGTCGGCTACGTGGCCGTCGTCATCCTCGGTCGGAACACCGATGCCGACTCGGCTCTGCTCCACCTGTCCGGACAGATGTTCCCCGATTGGGTGATCGGAGTCCTCGCCGTCGCCGGAATCACCACTGCGATGGTGCCCTCGGCCGCGCTGCTCATCGGCATCTCGACCCTGGCTTCACGCAATGTCTTCCGGATCAGATCCGAACGGCATCAGTTCACTGCGACTCAGATCATCGTCGTCGTCGCCACTGCCCTGTCGCTGCTGCTGGCCATCGTCATGCCCGACCTGCTGGCGAACCTCCTGCTGCTGACGTTCTCCGGCCTCGACCAGCTCGCTCCGGCGATCGCCGCGGCTCTCTTCTTCAGCGGTCGTCTCAGTGTTCGCTCGATCATCGCCGGTCTCGCGGCGGGGCTGATCGTCGTCATCGCCTACACGTTCTGGCTGCCGTTGCCGTGGGCGATCAGCGAAGGCATCATCGGCCTCGGCGTCAACATCCTCGTCGTTGCGGTCTGTGAAGCCGTGCGTGCCGGGGTCGGTCGGTCGCAGGCTGAGATTCCGACCGAATCCATCGGTCAACGCGCGTAGGTCACGTTGCGGAACAGCTGAGCACCGCCTCGGCGAGGTGGACCGTCCGACCGCCCGGACGGCGGATATCCGCGCCGATCTCGCCGACACCTGGCACCATGGGAGAACCGAACCACGCACAACTAGGAGCATCGTCATGAGCACGCACCGACTTCCCCTTTCCGGTGTGCGAGTCCTCGAACTCGGCAACTACATCGCCGCACCCACCGCCGGGCGGATGCTCGCGGACTTCGGCGCCGAGGTGATCAAAGTCGAACGCCCCGGCTCCGGCGACGAACTGCGCAACTGGCGGCTCAAAGCCGGCGACACCTCGATGCTCTACCGCACGATCAACCGCAACAAGAAGTCCGTCGTGCTCGACCTGCGCAGCGACGAGGGACGCGAGGCCGTGCTCGAACTCGTCCGCCGCAGCGACATCCTGCTCGAGAACTTCCGCCCCGGCACCCTCGAGAAGTGGGGACTCGGCCCCGACGTGCTCGAGGACGCCAACCCCGACCTCGTCTTCGTGCGCATCTCCGCATTCGGCCAGACCGGACCGATGTCGTCGCGCCCCGGATTCGCCGCCGTCGCCGAAGGCTATTCGGGCTTCCGCGAACTCGTCGGCGATCCCGACCGCCCACCCGTGCGCGTGGGCATCTCGATCGGCGATTCGATCGCCGGCATGCAGGCGGCCTTCGGCGCCGTGATGATGCTCTTCGACCGACAGCGGCAGAAGATCGCCGGAGCCGCCGAGGCGGTCGTCGGATCCGCGCACGGCTTCGAAGGCAAGGGTCCGCTGTCGGAGCGGACCGTCGACGTCGCGCTCAATGAGGCGATGTTCTCCGTGATGGAATCCCTCGTTCCCGACTACTCCGCTTTCGGCGAGGTCCGCACCCGCACCGGCGGTCGGATGGAGGGCATCGCGCCGTCGAACGGCTACCTCTGCGCCGGCGGGAAATCCGTGGTCATCGCCGGCAACGGGGACGGCATCTTCCCGCGGCTGATGACGGCGATCGACCGTCCCGATCTCGCCGAGGATGCCGACCTGCAGACGAATGCCGGCCGTTGGCAACGGCGCGACGAACTCGATGAGGCGATCGGCGAGTGGTGCGCCGAGCGTTCAGTTGAGGACGTCGTCGGGGCCCTGGAAGAAGTGGGTGTTCCGGCCGGGCCCATCTACACGGCCGAAGACCTCGTCGCCGATGAGCAGCTCGCCGCACGCGGAATGATCCAGAACCTCGACGTGTCCACCGGCGAGGAGGTCCTGGAGGACGTCGCGTTCCCGGGAATCACTCCGGTCATCGGCGGTGAATCGATCGCGATCGACCACCTCGGGCCCGACTTGGGCGAACACACCGACGAGGTGCTGTCGTGGCTGGGCCTCGCCTCGGCCGCACGCGGTGAGGCGGATGTCGGTGCCGACTCGGAGGGGAACGTTGATGGTGCCGCCAAAGACACGGACTGATATGACAGCCCTCAGGCTTCGGCCCGCATCCGGGTGCTCTGACGTCCCTGCCCTTGTGGCGATCTGGCGCAGCGCTGTCGACGCCACGCATGATTTTCTGTCCGACGACGACCGGGACGAGATCGAGAAGCATCTGGCTGCGGACTACTTTCCGGCCGTGAGACTCACCGTCGCTGAATTGGACGGCCGAGCCGTAGGGTTTTGCGGGGTCGTCGACGGAGACCTCGCGATGCTCGTCATCGACGCTGGTGAACGGGGCCGGGGGATCGGCTCCGCGCTGATTGACTATGCGATCGAACACGAGGATGTGACCACGGTCGACGTCAATGAACAGAACACCTCAGCGCTGGAGTTCTACCGGCACCAGGGGTTCGAAATGATCGGACGCAGTGAGACCGATGAAGCCGGGCGGCCCTATCCGATCCTGCACATGAGGTTGGCTGGGGATGCCGACGCCAGCGGGAATTGACTCTTCCAGCAGTGCCCGCCCAGGTCTACTCTTATTCCATGGGCGAGCTGAGGTACTCGATCAACGTCACCGTCGACGGCTGCTGTGATCATCGCGTGGGAGTCATCAGCGATGATTTCCATCGCCATCATGCGAACAATCTCAAGCGTGCCGACGGGCTGATCTTCGGTCGCATCACCTACCAGATGATGGAAGACGCCTGGCGCCGGCCCGAAGGTGACACGACCCCTGAGGAGGACCTCGACCCGTTCGTCGCAGCCATCGACCCGGCCCGCAAATACGTCGTCTCGAGCACCTTGGACAGCGTCGACTGGAACTCCGAACTCATCCGCGGCGACCTCGCCACTGCCGTCCGCGAGCTCAAGGAACAATCCGTGACGGGACTCGCAGTCGGGGGAGTGACGTTGCCGCTCGCGCTCGCCGAACTCGGCCTCATCGACGAATTCGAATTCGTCATCCACCCCTGCATCGCCGGCCACGGACCGTACCTCTTCGCGGGTCTGAGTGACGTCGTCGACCTGGAGCTCGTCGACCGCAGCGAACTCGAAGCAGGCCACGCGATCCAGACATACCGGCCGAAGAACCTAGCGTCCCGATAGACGGGACTGAACACAGGCAATTCTCCCCGACCTCTCATATGCCGAACAAAGCCTGTGCCGTGGACTGAGCGCGTTGTATAACGAGAGTGGAGTCGCGCATTGACGCGCGGCGACGAACCGTTTCCCGCTCAGCGGGAGCCTGCGTGAAGGAGTCCCATGGTCCGGCCCACGTCCGTCGACATCCTCGACACCACTCTGCGCGACGGGCTGCAGATCGAAAAGGCGATCGTGCCCACCGACGTCAAGGTTGCCCTGGCTGAGAACCTCATCGGCTCGGGCCTCAAGCACATCGAGGTCGGCTCCTTCGTCAATCCGAAGAAGGTCCCGCAGATGGCCGACACCGACGAGCTGCTGCGCCGCCTGGCTCCGCACGAGGCCGACGGAGTCGAGTTCTATACCCTCGTCTTCAACCTCAAGGGCGCCCAGCGGGCCGTCGACGCAGGCGCCAAGAACATCAAACTCGTGCTCTCGGCCTCCGAGGGGCACTCGAAAGCGAACTCCGACGCCTCCATCGCCGAGGCCTCCGACCGCCTCATGGACGCTGCCGTCTTCGCCCGTGACCAGGGACTGCGCTTCGACATCACGACCGCCGTGAGTTTCATCTGCCCCTTCGACGGGATCACCGAGGCGGACCACCTCGTCGAAGTCCTCCGCCCCTTCGTCGATGCCGGAGCCCACGGAGTCGGAGTCGCCGACACCATCGGCAACGCCAACCCGTCGCTGGTCCGCCGCAACACCTCGGCGGTCCTCGAGGCCTTCGCGGACAAACCTGTCAACCTCCACCTCCACGACACCTATAACTTCGGAATGGCCAACGTCATCGCCGCCCTCGACCTCGGGATCGCGAACTTCGACGCGGCCATGGGCGGACTCGGCGGCTGCCCATTCGCGCCGGGCGCTGCCGGCAACATCGGCACCGACGACCTCGTCCACCTCCTCCACCGCGAAGGCGTGGCCACCGGCGTCGACGTCGACGCGCTCACCGAGGTCCGCGAGCCCCTCATCGCCGCCGTCGGGCACAACCTCACCTCGAGCCTGTCCGACATTCCCGCCACCCCCGCGGTCTTCGACGACCGGTTCGCGGCCGCCTCGGCGAAGGCCTGAAATGACCACCGAGATGACCACCGAACACGCACCCGCAACGACCCCCGAACCCCTGCCGCTCGAAGGCATCCGCGTCATCGAGTTCTCCCACATGGTCATGGGGCCCAGCTGCGGGATGATCCTGGCCGACCTCGGCGCCGAGGTCATCAAGATCGAACCCCGCGGTCCCGGCGACAAGACCCGCTACCTGCCCGGGTCCGGATCCGGTCTTTTCCCCGCGTTCAACCGCAACAAGCACAGCGTCCAACTCGATATCGCCGAGGCGGCCGACCGTGACCGCGTCCTCGACCTCATCGATTCCGCCGACGTCCTCCTCGAGAACTTTCGCGTCGGCAAAATGGACTCGATCGGATTCGGATACGAGGAGTTGTCCGCACGGAATCCCGGACTCATCTACTGCTCCCTCAAGGGGTTCCTCTCCGGTCCCTACGGGAACCGGGCCGCCCTCGACGAGGTCGTGCAGATGCTCGGCGGACTGGCCTATATGACCGGCCCTCCCGGGCAGCCGCTGCGCGCCGGCGCCAGCGTCAACGACATCATGGGCGGAATGTTCGGAGTCATCGGCATCCAGTCCGCACTGCGGGTGCGCGAGACCACCGGCCGCGGAAAACTCATCAACTCCGCACTGTTCGAGAACAACGCCTTCCTCGTCGGCACGCATATGGCACAGTCCCAGATCAGCGGCGAACCACCCCGACCGATGCCGACCAGGCAGGCCACCTGGGCCGTCTACGATATCTTCCGCGACGCCGACGACAACCAGGTCTTCGTCGCTGCCGTCTCCGACGGGCAATGGCGCGACCTCTGCGACGAATTCGGGCTGACAGGGCTCGCCGCCGACCCGGACATGCTGACCAACCAGGGCCGGGTCGACCAACGCGACCGCATCCATTCAGAACTCCAGCAGGCACTGTCCCAGCTGAGCCTGGCCGAGATCGAAGAGAAGTGCACCCGGCGCGGACTGCCGGTCGCCCCGGTCAATACTCCCGCCGACCTCACCGACGATCCGCACCTCGTCGCCTCCGGAGCGCTCGCCCACACCGGGCTGCCGACGGGCGTCAGCGTCGATGTGCCGCTGCTGCCGCTGACCTTCGACGGGAACCGGCTCGGCCTGCGCAGCGATGTGCCGGAACCGGGCCGCCACAACAGCCACTACCGGGACGGCCCGGCAGTGCCGACGGGCCCACCGGTCGACGGGCCCCAGCCTGACGAGAACCGCCTGGACTGACAACTCGCTCAGCGGCACCACCAGCACCATACCCACCAATACACCACCAAATATCGAGAACCGAACACACAAGGGGACAGCTCATGCGATCAACGACGATCACACGCACACGGACGGCCGCCTCGGCGAAGGAAGGGTCGACGAGCACTCGCAAGCGCGCGGCGAAGATCGGAGCCGTGCTCGCCACGGTCGCCCTCGTCGCCACCGCCTGCGGAAACAAGGCGCAGCCCCCGGGCGAGGGCGGCGACTATCCGAAGGGACCGGTCACGGTCACCGCCCCGGCCGAACCCGGATCCGGCTGGGACACCACGGCACGGGCGCTGGTCGAGGCGCTGCAGAAGGACGACATCGTCTCGACGCCGCTGCCCGTGCAGAACAAACCCGGCGGCACCGGCTGCTCGTGGCTGACGTCGATGATGCAGCAGGAGAAGGGCAAGGACGATCAGATCGCCATCACCTCCCTGGCCAGCCAGACGATGAAGGCGCGCAATCTCTGCGAATTCGGTCCCGAAGACACGACTCTCATCGCTACCCTCTACGTCGAGGACTTCATGGTCGTGACCCCGAAGGACGGGGACTTCAAGGATCTCGACGCCCTGGTCAAGGCGCTCAAGGACGACCCGCAGAAGGTCACCGTCGCAGCCGCCGGAGACGACACCCTGCCGTTCGCCCTGTTTGCGAAGGAAGCCGGCGTCGACCCGGCCGACATCAACTTCGTCAACTACGACGGCGGCGGCGAGCAGACGACCGCCATGCTCAACGGGGACGCGAAGGTCGCCATCGCCGGCATGAGCGAATTCCGCTCCGTCATCGAAGCCGGTGACATCGAACCGCTCGTCACTTTCGCCCAGGAACCGCTGGCAGCGCCCTTCGACAAGGTGCCCACCGCGAAGGACTCCGGCTACGACGTGACCCTGGGCAACTGGCGCGGAGTCTACGGACCCGCCGAGATGCCGCAGGAAGCCGTCGACTTCTGGGCCAAGGCGCTCGAAGACGTGAGCAAGTCCGACGCCTGGCAGGAGACCCTGAAGAACAACCAGTGGGCCACCGAATTCCACACCGGTGACGAAGCACAGGCCTACGTCGATGACGCTGCGAAGACAGTGGAAGAAGGCGTGAAGGAAACCGATCTGGGCAACAGCAAATGACTGCTTTCCGCACCGACCTCATCACCGGCGGCGCCATCGCCGTCATCGGCGCGGTGTACTACATCGCGACGTTCTCCATCCAGGAGACCGCGAACATCGTCACCCCGCGCACCTTCCCCGCCATCGTCGGGATCGGACTCATCGTGCTCGGCCTCTTCCTGGCAGGTCAGGCCGTCCTCCGGCACCGGAAGGACACCCTCGCCGAGGCGGCGCCCGGGTCCGCGCGCTCGACCGCGGTGGGGGGTGGGGACGGTGCGGCCGCCTCGGCGGGGGAATCATCCCGTGAAACCGCCGACCGATCCTCCGGCCAGGAGGGGGCAGGCGGGATCGTCCTCGAGGCCCCACCGGAGCCGCAGGTGCGCAAGGTCGTGTTCCAGTTCGCGCTCTTCTTCGTCTACCTCGCGATCCTCATCCCGGTTGGATTCCTGCTGTCGACGGCGGCGTTTCTGATGGGGCTGACCAGCATCTATGCGCCGGAGAAGTGGATCCGCAACCTCATCTTCTCCGTCGTCTTCGCCGGCGTGGTCTACGCGGCGTTCGTCTACGGGCTCGCGGTGTACCTGCCCGTCGGGATCCTGGGTTAGGGGGGGGGGGGCGGACATGGATACTCTCATCGATCTGGGCGGCGGCTTCGCCTCGGCGCTCGAACCGGTCAGCCTCGCCTTCGCCCTCCTCGGCGTGCTGCTCGGCACAGTCGTCGGAGTGCTGCCGGGAATCGGACCGATCTCTGCGATCGCGATCCTCATCCCGGTCTCCTTCGGCATGGAGCCGGTGCACGGCCTCATCCTGCTGTGCGGAATCTACTACGGGTCGATGTACGGCGGTTCGATCACCGCTACGCTCATCAAAACCCCCGGTGAGGTCGCCAGCGCGGTGACCGCGATCGAGGGCTACGAGATGGCCCGCCGCGGTCGGGGCAAGGCCGCCCTGGCGACCGCGGCGATCGGTTCGTTCCTCGCCGGCACCCTGGCGATCATCGGGCTGACGTTCCTGTCCCCGGTGCTCGTCAAGCTCGCGAACGTCTTCGGCGCCACCGAATACTTCCTGCTCATGGCCACGGCTCTGCTGCTCGCGTCGACGATGTCGGCGGGCTCGCGGGCGAAGGCGCTCATCTCGATCTTCATCGGATTGGCCGTCGGCCTCATCGGCCTCGACTTCCAGACCGGGCTGCCCCGGCAGACGTTCGGGATGAGTCTGCTCTCCGACGGGATCGACTTCACGATCTTCGCGATGGCGCTCTTCGCTATCCCCGAGGCGATCCGGAACCTCGCGCTCGGACGTGGGGCCAAGGACGAGATCCAGAGCTTCGGCAACGACAAGTGGATGACGAAGGAAGACTGGCAGCGGTCGGCCGGGCCCTGGGCCCGCGGTTCCGTCGTCGGGTTCATCATCGGCATCCTGCCCGGAGTCGGTCCCTCGCTGGCTTCGTTCATGTCGTACATCATGGAGAAGCGGATCTCGAAGCGGAAGGACGAATTCGGTCACGGCGCCATCGAAGGCGTGGCCGGTCCGGAAGCGGCGAACAATGCCGGTGTCGGCGGTGCGATGATTCCGCTGTTCAGCCTCGGCATCCCGGGTTCGGCGACGACGGCGCTGCTGCTCTTCGTGTTCACGATGTACGGTCTGCAGCCAGGACCGCTGATCTTCCGGGACGAGACCGGACTGATCTGGACGATCATCGCGAGCATGTACATCGGCAACATCGCGCTCATCATCCTCAACCTGCCGCTGGTCGGGGTCTTCGTGAAGCTGCTGAAGATGCCCAAGGAGATCCTCTTCTCGTCCATCCTCGTGCTCGTGGTCATCGGCGCCTACGCCATCGAATTCAGCCTGTTCGGGCTGATGATGCTCGGCATCTTCGGAGTCATCGGCTACCTCATGGAGAAGGGCGGCATCCCCTTGGCTCCGGCGATCTTGGCGCTCGTGCTCGTACCGCTGCTCGAGGACAACTTCCGGCGCATGCTGCAGATCTCCGGCGGATCGTTCGCACCCCTGGTCACCAGGCCGATCTCGCTGTCGATCATCATCCTCATGGTGCTCGGCATCATCGGACCCATCATCTTCCGGTGGTGGGTGTCCCGGCGGAAGCTGCTCGCCGATGTGACGGTGTCGTGAGGAGTGGGAATGAAGAGTTCTGAACAGGCGCCGGCGGAGATCGGAGTCATCGACCGCAGTGCGGCCATCCTCGAAGTCCTCCAGGACTCGCCGATGACGGCTGCCGAGGTGTGCCGCCGCCTCGGCTATTCGAAGTCGACGACGTATCGGCTGCTGACCGATCTGCGGACGCACAAGTTCATCGTCCGTGACTCCTCGGGGCTGCTGCGGTTGGGGCCCTTCCCGGGCCGGCGCAATATCGCCACGACGAACTCGGTGCTCGACCATCTGCGGACGATGACCGGGGAATCCGTGCAGCTGTGGGTCCGAGTCGGTGAGGACCGTGTGTGCGTGCGCAATGTCGAAGCCGATCATGAGCTGCGCGTCTCGCGCGGAGTCGGGGCGGTGCTCCCGCTCGTCGATGGCGGCTCGGCTGCCCTGGCGCTGTGCGGGCCGGGAAACCCAGCGGAGTTCTACGCGACGAAGCAGGCACGGGTGGCCGGGACCGCCTCGGCGAGTGTGGCCTTCACCGTCGAGGCGATCGTGTTCGCCCTTTGCGTGTCCTACCCGCTGACACGGGAGCCGGACAACGTCGCCGGCGCCTATCGCAGCCTGCTCAGCCGCGCGGCCATCGAACTGCGGGCGCTGCTCGACGGCAGCGAGGAACTCGAAGTGCTGCGCGATATCGCCCGGCTGGCGCTGGGGGCCCGGAAGCAGACGGGGGAGTAGGCGGGGGAGTAGGCGGGACCTTTCCGCGCCTTCCGTCATTAGGTGGTCGTTTTGGTCACGTTCTGTTGAGCAACGCGTGACCAGAACGCCCACCCAAGGACGGTGAAGTCGCTGCAGCGAGGTATTCCGCCGTTGGTTCGGTCGGCGGATGTAGGTCACTCGGCCGGAGGCTGGCCGAGGTAGAAACCGGTGGTGCGTTCAGCGGCGGCGCGAGCCTGATCGACCGGTGTGCCTGCCGCCGCCGAGGCCTCGCCCCAGCGGGTGCTGGAGGTGCGGACGAATTCCTGTGCCGGCGCCGAGGTGACCCACTCGTTCTCGTCTTCTGGGCGTCACGTGCCGGCCACGAGATGGTTGGCGAGACCGAGGAGGGAGATGTCCCACCCGACCCCGGTGGCGCCCGGTCCGAACCGGACCCAGAAATCGGCGTTCGCCTCACCTGCGTGCGAGTGCTCGAGGGTGAGGCGTGCGCCGCCGTCTGCCTCGGCGATGCGGACGGTGACGTGGCTGACTCCTCCCGCGAATTCCCAGGTCAGCGAGTAGAAGTGGGGCGGTTCGCAGCTCTCGATCGTGCCCGAGGCATTGCCTTCGATCTGGTAGCGGTCGCCGAGTTCGAGGTCGCCGCTGACCGGAGCGAACCAGCGCTGGAGCCGGACCGGGTCGGTGCAGGCTTCCCAGAGGTCGGCGACTGTGGTCGGGTAGGTCTGGCTCAGCGTCTGGACCGTGTGCTGGGTGTCGCTCCCGACGGTGATGTTGAGCCCGCGGTCGACGGCGTCGGCCTGCGCGGCGAGGACCTGGTCTTCGGTGGGGCGACTGGAGTCGGAGGTGGTCATCAATGCTCCTCGAAGGTCGTCGATGATCTGACGGCGGTTGAAAGTGAGGTGCGGGAGGTCCGCCGAAGATCGGCGGTACTTCATGGTAACCAAGGATGCGCAGCGGTGGAATGGTGTCTGATTCGGCTTCTGCCAGACGGCACTGTCACTTTGCGCGGGCGATCTCGGCTGAGAGCATGTCCAATTGCGGGACCCAGCAACGACGGAATGGAGTGAGCCACTCGTCGACGCCGCGCAGTGGTGCCGCCTCGGTGTCGAACGGAGGGGAACTGGATCCGGTATAGAAGGGTATCCCGATCGCTTAAACATCAGGTATTTATGTAAGTATTCTCGTGATTTCCCGGAAATGTTGTCGGAAATTGGGTCTAGCGGCCTCTATATATCTGATGTATATTCGCTTCAGTGGTGCGCACAGAGCAGTGTCAGCCATCACTGAAATCCTCCTACACATTGATTGGACTTCCATGAGACGACTTGGAGTTGACGTCGGCGGAACCTTCACCGACCTGGTCCTATGGGACGACGACGGCACAACCACAGTACATAAGACACCTTCGACCAATGAGGACCCGTCAGTCGGCACGATGAAGGGGATCTCTGCGCTGGCGGTCAAAGCGGAGATCGACCTCGAAAGCATCGACATGTTCTTCCACGGGACGACTGTGGCGACCAACATCGTCCTCGAGCACAACGGTGACGATGTTGGACTGATCACGACTGAAGGGTTCAGGGATCTCCTCCACATTGCGCGGAAGAAGCGTCCTCTGAACTATTCGAACTATCAGGAGCTGCCTTGGCAGAAATGGCAATTGGTTCCTCGCCGAAACAGGCGGACAGTGCCCGAACGCATAGATGCGTCCGGAGCCGTTCTCACCTCGCTGGACGAAGACGCCGTTCGACAGGAAGCGCGGCTCCTGCGGGAGCGTGGAGTTGCTGGGGTGGCCATCGCGTTCCTGCACGCCTACAAGAATCCCGCCCACGAACAACGGGCACGCGAAATCGTAGAGGAAGAGTTCCCAGAGGCGTTCATCTCGCTGTCCAGCGGAGTTGCCAGCCAGTATCGAGAGTACGAGCGATTCTCGACGACCGCCCTCAACGCCTTCGTCGGACCGAAGACATCGAACTACATCTCGAAACTCGTCGACGAGGCGAGTGCCGCGGGCGTGAGCGACGACGTCCACCTCATGACCTCCGCTGGCGGACTCGTCACTGCCAGGAGCGCTCGCCAAACCCCGGTTTCGCTCCTGACGAGTGGTGTCGTCGCCGGGCTCATCGGAGGCTGCGCAATCGGAGCGGCCTCCGGCTATCCGAGCGTAATCACGCTTGATGTGGGTGGCACTTCGGCCGACGTCGGAGTCGCACCCGACGGACGTCTGCGGATGAAACACTTGCTCGATACCCGTATCGGCGACTACCACGCAATGGTTCCCATGGCTGAAGTCGACACCATCGGGGCAGGCGGTGGCTCGATCGCATCGATCGACGAAGGAGGCATGTTCCGTGTCGGCCCACGCAGCGCCGGTGCGGTGCCGGGGCCCGCGTGTTTCGGCCGTGGTGGCACTGAACCCACCTCGACTGATGCCATGGTGGTCCTCGGATGGTTGCGTGAGAAAAGCTTCCTCTCGGGAACCATGGAAGTCCGACCGCAGCTCGCAGAAGAGGCAGTGAGGAAACAAATCGCTGAACCCTTGGGCCAGAGCATCGAGAAGGCGGCTATGGGCATCTTCACGGTGCTCGCGCATTCGATGACCGAAGCGATCAGTCTGCACTCGGTCCGCAAGGGCTACGATCCACGAGACTTCTCCCTGGTCGCCGAAGGCGGCGCCGGTCCGCTCTTCGCATGGCATATCGCAAAGCAACTCGATATTCCGCGGATCATTGTGCCAACGCACCCTGGGATCACTTCAGCGGTGGGCCTCCTGGCCACCGATATCCGCTACGAAGTTCCGACCACGGTGTGGACTTCGTCGGATGAGGCAGACATCGACCTGCTTGCGCGCGAAGTCGCTCGCCTGACCGACCAAGCCGTCGCGCAGCTCAAAGGCGACGGAATCCCTGATGAGCACATTGACGTTGAGTGCAGCGTTGACTGCAGGTACGTCGGGCAAGGCTACGAACTGCGAGTTCAGGCACCGAGCGGTGAGATCGATGCCGACTGGGTGGAACGGGTCGCTCAAGCCTTCCACGAGCAACACGGGCGTATGTACTCACAACGGTTTGACGACAAGCCGGTTCAATTGGTCAATGTGCGGATGACCGGTATTGGAATGGTGCCTCAGATCAGGCTTCCGAAGATCGATGTTGGCGATGCCGACTCCTCTCCTGCGAAGGTGGCGACGACACAGACTCTGATGTGGACGGATGACGCGGGCGATCCGGAATGGGTCGATACAGACGTCTATTCCCGAGAGCTTCTTTGTTCGGGCAACGTATTCGAAGGACCGGCCATTGTCGAACAATTCGATTCGACAACTGTCATTGGAATCGGGCAACGGGCCACAGTTGATGACCTCGGACACATCATCATCGAAAGGTACGCACAATGAGTGAAACGACAATGCCGAAGACAGGTGTCTCGCTGGCTCCTGAGGTTCCTCATCGCACGTGGAACCCGGTCGAGGTCGACCCAATCACCCTGCGTGTGATCGGAGGCGCCCTCGATTCCATGGCGAAGGAGATGGCCCAGGTTCTCTACCGGATGGCGTATTCGAGTCTCATCCGAGAATCAGAGGACTTGGGAGCTGGAATCTTCGATGTCTATGGACGGGAACTCTGCGAATCGGACTCGACACCGATGCACTGTGGGTCGATCCCTGCCTATATCAAGGGAGTGAATCGACGGCTTGCAGGAACCTACCGTCCCGGAGATGTGATTCTCCATAACCATCCGTACCACGGTGCAGCTCACTCGCCTGATTACGGAATCATCATTCCCATTTTCTGGAACGACGAACACATCGGTTTCGCCGGATGCACAGGGCACGTATCGGACATTGGCGGTAATTTCCCGGGACTGTGCATGGACGTTGTCGACGTCTGGGCAGAGGGCAAGCTGATGGACTCGATGAAGATCTACGATGCGGGCGTGCGCAACGACATGCTCATTCAGCACATCCTCGACAACGTCAGAACGCCGGAGCAGAACCGCGGCGACCTCGAGGCGCTCGTGTCATGCGCTCGTATCGGGGAAAAGAGATTCGTCGAACTCCTCGAGACGTATGGCCTCGATACTGTGATGAGCGCGAGCGAAGCCTGGATGGACTATTCGGAGAACATGCTCCGGAGCCGGATTCGCGAATTGCCGAACGGCAGCTATGAAGCGCCGATCGGCTACCTCGACGATGATGGGAAGAACCGCGGAGTCCCATTGAAGGTGGAGGTCCGAGTCGACATCGAAGACGACGAAGTGCTTATCGATCTCACCGGTTCGAACGACCAGGTTCCTACAGCATTCAACGTTCCCTTCGAAGGCTCGGTGTTGCCGGTTGCGGTGAGCGCCATCCGAACGATATTGCTCGACGAGGAGACGACTCCGGAATACGTCCCTCAAAACGACGGCTGCTTCCGTCCGGTCCGGGCCTATGCCCCCGAGGGAACAATATTCAACCCAGACTTCCCTGCTTCGTGCTTTGCTCGATTCTCACAGGTCAATCGTGTCTTCGACTCGATCAACTTGGCGTTGGCACCGATTCTGCCGGACCAGGCGGTTGCCGGTTCATCGTCCGCGCTCTGCGCCATCGCATATTCGGGAGTTGCGGAAGATGGAGAGAGCTACTGGGTGTACATCGAGATCAATGAAGGTTCGTACGGTGGTCGCAATGGCCGAGATGGGCTCGACGCCGTCGACGCGCTGATGGCGAATACGAGAAACAACCCGATTGAGGAACTCGAACTCAACCACTCCATGCGCGCCGAACGATACGAGCTGCGCGATGAATCTCCGGCACCAGGACAATGGAGAGGCGGCATTGGCAGTGTCCGCCGCTGGCTGATGATGACAGACACCTTCCTCGGGTCCGAGGCCGACAATCGAAGCGATCCGCCCGCGGGTGTGTTGGGCGGCGCGGACGGAGTCTCCGGGTCTTTCGTTCGCAATCCTGGAACGGCACGAGAAGAGGTGCTCCATTCGAAGGTCACTCAGGAGATCGTTTACGCAGGAGACACCTTGGAGATCCGGATGCCCTCAGGAGGCGGATTCGGCGACCCTTTCAGGAGAGACCCCTTTGCGGTTCTCCATGATGTATGGGATGAGTATCTGACCTCGGAAGAGGCTGCTCGTGATTATGGTGTCGTCATCGATACTGAACGGTGGGTCGTCGACGATGCGGCAACGTCGGCACTGAGGTCTCGAGATTCTCAAGTTCGAAACGCCGAGAATTGATCTGCGTAATGCTCAGCACTAGTGAGGGCCCTCTTCTTGTAGGAGGGCCCTCACTAGTACCGAATCAGAGACCGCGACTGCGGTAGTACTCAGAGACGGAATCCAGATGCTGGCGCATGAGTGACATCGCGGCCATGGAGTCACGTCGGACGATCGCGTCGAAGAGCGCCGAATGATCGTGGCTCACGCTGGTGCCGATGTTTGCAGCAGCATTCGCTTCGCCGACGATGTTCTGCAGTGCATTGAACAGAGGGATCGTCACGACTTCGAGCAAGGGGTTGTGCGCCGCCTCGACGATCTGCTGATGAAAGGTCGAATGGCTGGAAAACGATGATTCTTCGCTGCGCAGACTCGGATCCGAGTTTCGCAGCTTTTCCAGGTCGTCGTCGGTTCGCCTCGAGGCGGCATAGCCGGCTGCCGGCACTTCGGTGACGTGTCGGATCTCCATGAGATCGTCGATTGAGATCGAGTCGGAGGTCGCCAGGAGCGTGACTCCGACTTCCAACTGCGAACCCAAATGACCGACCGTCGGAATCGTGACGAATGTGCCCCCGTTGACGCCGCGAACGCTCTTGACCAGATGCTCGCTCGACAGGGTACGCAGTGCTTCGCGAATGGTGCTCTGTCCGACAGCGTAGGTCTCGCGCAGATCGGCATCCGAGGGCAGGCGAGAGCCGGGAGCAAAGGTCCCGTCGAGGATGTTTCGACGGATCTTCTCAGCAACGACGGCGTAGGCGGTTTTCGACTCAACCATCTGAAGTCCTGACCGTCATTCGGTTGAGGCGGGCGCACTGGGGCATTCTGTCCACTCTCCTTGTCAGGCTCGTCGAGTCGGTCGTCTGCAGCCGAAGACGATCGCCTGTGATGCCATGGTAGTGCGATAGCCGTCCACAGAGTGCTTGGCTCGCGCACATCCGTGTCGGATCGAGGTGCCGCCGGGTACTCAGGTCAGTGGGCCCTGGCGAGAACACTTTCCGCCCTGCGGATGATGACTTCGTCGACGAGCTCGCCATCGAGGACGAACGCACCTGCAGCTCGGGATTCAGCTTCGGAGACCACAGTCGCTGCCCAAGCCACCTCTGACTCGCTGGGGGCGAACTCGCCGCGAATGATTTCGATCTGTTTCGGGTGGATCGCCAGTTTGCCGTCCATTCCGTACGCTGACGCTATTGCGGCGGCACGTCGCAGCCCCGCATCGTCGGCCACAGTGGCATGCACCGAGTCGATGACGGGAACGTGGTGAGCGCGACCTGCGAAGAGCAGTGTCGCCCGGGCGAATGCGAGCAGGTCCTCGAACACACCGGCGGTCCCTTTTGTGTCGCGCGCTCCCAGATCCAATTGCAGATCTGCCGTTCCCAAGGCCAAAGCATCGACGTTGGGGTGAGCCGCGATGCGATCGGATTCGACGACCCCGCGAGCCGTCTCGACGAGGGCGACGACGCTGAAGCCAGCTAGCTGAGTGAAGGGCTGATGTGATTCTGCCATCGGAACCATGACGGAACCGAAACCCAACTCCCGTGCGAGCTCGATGTCTCGTTCGGCATGAGCAGTAGACAAGCCGTTGATGCGCAGGCAGGCCCGTGTCGGAACGAACTCGGATCGCCGCAGCAGGCTTCGGGCTGTCTCCTTATCTGCTTCGCGAACTCCGTCTTCGAGGTCGATGACCATCTGGTCGCTGACAGCAGCGGCTTTCGCGAAGCGCTCGGGCCGGTCTGCCGGGACGAACAGCCATCCGGGGCCAGACAGGTCTGTTTTCGGCATGTTCGTAGTGTTGACGTTCCCTGGCCCGGATCCGACGTCAACCACAGAAACCTCCGATGACAGCGGCGGCTGGTCGGTCGACTGGAGCATCTGTCACGATTGCTGCGATCTCCGCTGCCCGCGCGGAGCCGACGACCGGGGCAGCGCACATGGAGAACTTCTCAGCTACCTCGGCGTTGGTCAACGGACGGGATTCGTGACCACGATTGATCTGCTCCGCCTCGTGGAAAGCAGTGCCGTCGTCGAGCGTAATAGCCAGGTCTCCTGAGAAGGCCTTCGGATAGAGGCTCTCTGGGTCGTGTTCGACGTCCATCTGTGCAGCTACACTGAGAACCGACTCATCGGTGCGAGCCTTTTCGTCGAGTTCCGAGAACGTGATCTGCCCATGCCGCAGAGCAGCAGCTGTGAGATAGGGCAGGCTGAACTTGGCATCGTACTCGCTGCGGGGACGCAGCTTGTCCGCGGCCGGTTTGCAGACCACCGCGCCTGGTACATCGTGGATCTTCGCCGAGATCGATGTGATTCGGTCGAAGTCGAAGTTCGGTTCCTGCCGGAGACGCAACGCGATATCGATGAACGAATGGGTGAAGTGGCACGTGGGGAACGGTTTGACGGCAACATTCGCCACTTCCCACGACTCACCGAGGTTCTCGAACGCTCCGAGCCCCGGGACGCTTTCGTCCTGGATGTGAGTTCGATAAAGACCGAATCGGCCTTCGTAGATTTCCGTCGGGCCCGTGTATCCGGCAGCGGCGAGCGAGACGGCATGGAGACCTGCGTTGGCCGCCCAACCTGGGTGCAGCCGTTTTGTCGGAGCTCCCTCATCGAGGAACTGGAGGAGGCCGGAGGAGAACGAACCGACGATGCCCTGAGCGTCAACGAGTTTGTCGATAGGAAGTCCGCGTAAGACGCCGACACCGACTGCCGATCCGAACGCCCCGAGGATGCCCGTGGGGTGGAATCCTTTGTCGTGGAACCGTCCGTCAACGGCCATTCCCAGACGAGAGTTCACCTCGATGGCGAGAATGTAGCTGAGCAGCAGGTCGCCGAAGCTGATCGATTCGTCAGTGGCGCTGGCGCTGATGACAGCAGCAAGAGAGGAAGCGCTGACGTGCGATACGGCCGCTATGTGCGTGTCGTCGAAGTCATGGCCGTGGATCATCAGACCGTTGGCGATCGCTGCTCCGGTCTTCGAGAGCGTGGTCGAGCTGCCGATGACCGGTGTCTCACCGGGGTTGAGCTCCGCGAGTCCGGCCAAAGTGACTGCTGCGAATTCCTGATTGCTGGCGGCAAGGGCGACACCGACGGAGTCGAGCAGAAGGTGGCGGGCACGCGACTGTACGTCTGACGGAATGTCATCGAGGCTGATCGAAGCAACTGATGAGGCAATTGATTCTGAGATGCTGGTCATGAGAACTCCTGATATCAAATCGCGGTGCGGCCGGAGAAGATCGACTTGGCGATCACTGTGTTGAGGATGTCATTGGTGCCCTCGCCGATGCTCATCAGAGGTGCATCGCGATACAGCCGTTCGATCTCATACTCCTTGGAATAGCCGTAGCCGCCGTGGATGGACATCGCTTCGATTGCGGATTCGAGGGCGACTTCTGAACAGAAGACCTTTGCCATGCCGGTCTCTCCGTCTGCCCGACCTTTGAGCAGCGACTGAGCCGACCAGTACATCAGCTGACGCGCCGCCTGCACGCGTGTTGCCATCCGTCCGACCCGCAGTTGGATCGCTTGGAAATGGGAGATGGGCTGACCGAAGGATTCGCGTTCCTGAGCGTAGGTGACTGATTCTTCGAGTGCCCTTTGCGCGATGCCGACGGAACGTCCAGCGATATTCACTCGTCCCCATTGCAGGGCAGAGAGTACCTGCTGCATACCTCGGCCCTCGACTCCGCCGAGCAGAGCGTCGGCGCTCACTTCGCAGTTGTCGAAGACGATCTCACAACTCTCGGGGCCCTTGTAGCCGAGCTTCGGGATGTCCTTGGTGACTTCGAAACCGGGGGTGTCCGCGCTGACCAGGAGGATGCTCATTCCCTTGTGAGCCGGTGTTGTTGCGGTATCGGTCTTCACGAGAACCGGCAACGGATCGGCATGCCTCGCATTGGTGATCCACATCTTGGCCCCGTTGATGATGTACCTGTCGCCGACCTTCTTCGCCGTCGTCTTGATGCCCTGCAGATCGGTCCCGGCATCGGGCTCGGTCAGAGCGAGGGCTGTGCGCTGCTTTCCCGAAGCGAGGGCGGAGAGATGCTTCGACTTCTGCTCGTCGGTGCCGTGTTCGGCGATCATCTTCGCCGCCATCGTGTGGCTACCGAGGACTCCAGCGATGCCCATCCATCCACGGGCAAGCTCCTCGAAAACGATTCCGAAAGAGACAGGATCGATGTTCAGGCCGTCGTGCTCCTCGGGGATGGTCAGCCCGAACAGTCCCATCTCTTTGAGCTTGTCAATGATGTCAGTCGGGTATTCACCCTCTGCCTCCATCTCTCGGGCTACGGGGATGATCTCCTTGTCGACGAAAGTCCGAAGCGATGTCTTGAAATCGCTCTGTTCTTCGCTGAGTTCGAACATTCTCTCAGGCTCCTTTGCTGTTCGTGGTGGTGTCGAGCTCTTCCAGGAGCTCGGCGCGGTGTTCATCGATCGTCGGGGCGGCAAGATTTCTCGTCAGCGGCGGTCCGACTCGCGGTGCCGTTGCAATATTGCGGATCGTTCCCCACCGATGGTGTTCGGTGTCGAAGACCAGACCCCGTTCGGTGACCAGTGGGTCTTGCAGCGCCTCAGCCACACTCTTGACCTTGGCCACGGGAACTCCGGCTGTCTCCAACAGTTCGACCCACTCATCGGCGGTGCGCTTGAGGAACGCTTCGTCGAGGATGTCGAGGAGCTCTGTACGGTGCTCGATCCGATTGTCGAAGCTTGAGAACCTGTCTTCGGTCAGTCTTTCATCTCCGACCACCTCGGCGAGGCGGAGATAGAACTTCTCTTTGGCACAGCCGACGGTCATCCAACCGTCGCTGGTCTCGAAGGCTTGAAACGGGACGAGTGACGGGTGGGAGGACTTGGGAGTTCGCTGCGGCTCAAATCCCTCGTTGAGGTGCCAGTTGCCCACGTAGGTCAGCATCGACACCGCCGTGTCGAAGAGGCTGAGGTCGCAGTCAGTGCCCACTCCGTCTCGACGGGCGGCATGGACCGCCGCGAGCATCGAGATTGCGGCGACGAGTCCGCCGCTGAAGTCGACGAGGGACAGACCTGATTTCGTGGGTGGTCCGTCGGGCTCGCCCGTGATGTCCATCCATCCGGCTGCAGATTGGAGCATGTAGTCGTAGCCCGGCCGCTTCGCTGCCGAACCTCCGCCATAACCTGACAGGTTGCAACACACGATTTGAGGATTGATTTCTTGCAGGTCAGCGTAGGTGATGCCGAGTTTGGCCGGAACATCGCCGCGGAGATTCGAATAGACGACGTCGGCGCTGGCAACGAGGCGGTCGAAGATCTCACGATCGTCTGCATCACTCAAGCTCAGTGCGATGCTGCGCTTGTTTCGGTTGAAGGACTCGTAGAAAAGCGAATCGGTATCTTCGCGAAACGGCGGAACGTAACGTCCGATATCGCCGCCGGTGTTCGGGTCTTCGATCTTGATGACATCGGCGCCCAGATCGGCGAGTTGCATGGATCCCCAGGGGCCTGCACCGTACTGTTCGACAGCGATGATTCGGATGTCTTCAAGGGGCTGCATCCTGTCTCCTCTTGAGCTCGTTGTGTTGTCTTGATGCGTAGTCCGCGGCTGCGGGAAAGGCGTGCTCATCATGGTGCTCAGCTGTAGTCGCTGACCGAGTCCGTCGCGTCGGGGAAATGCCCTTGGCCGATTCCGCTGTCTCTCGTGGCGATCATGACCGAACGCTTCCAGCTGACCACGGTGACGCCGTCCTGGTTGAGGCCGCGAGTCGTCATCGAGATGATGCCTGCGTAGTCACGGGACTTCGACCGACGAGCCTCGGTGCACACGCTTTCCGCGTAGAGCGTGTCGCCGACATAGACGGGGTGGCGGAAGTTGATGTCCGTGAAGGCGAGGTTCGAGATCGCGTTCTGACTCATGTCGAACACGCTCAGGCCGAGCACCATGGCCACAGTGAGACCGGAGTTGACGATGATCTTGCCGCCGGTGATCGGATTCTGCGAAGCGAAGTGTTCGTTGAAGTGGTTCTGGTTCGTATTGAGGGTCAGGTTGGTCAACCAGACGTTGTCTGCCTCGGTGATGGTGCGTCCGAAAGGGTGCTGATAGATGTCACCGACGGTGTAGTCCTCGAAGAACCGGCCGATGGTGGCGTCGTGGATTGTCATGTTTCTACTTTCTTAGTGGGCAGTGGCTGAAAAGTCAGGGGAGTGCTGTCTCATCGGAAAAGGCGAGATCAGGAGATCTCTTCGAGGCTGCGTCCGCGGGTTTCGATGGGTATCGCAACGACGACGGCGATCATGCACACGGCCATAGCGCAGACGAAGCCGATGGGGCCGAAGATCCCGAATGCCACGAACAGTCCCGACATGACGAACGGCACGACGATCGACGCGCCGCGAGCGAAGGTGTATGAGATGCCGGTTCCGCGCAGACGGAAGCGGGTCGGATAGAGCTCGGGCATGTAGGAGTAGAGGACAAACGTCACCAGGGTGTAGATCGCAGTAACGAGCAGGATGCCGATGATGACGATCATGAGGATCGACTGCGCGGCCGCATAGGCCAGGCCGAGCGGTATGACGATGATCGAGAACACGACGATTGCCGTGCGGCGGTTGAGCTTATTGATGAGCAGCAGGCAGACGAGGCCTCCACCAGGTGCGCCGAGTGCCATCGCCGTCGTATAAGCCAGGGAGTGGGAGACGTCGATGCCCTGTTCGACGAAGAACGTCGGCATCCAGGAGATGAAGCCGTAGACGAACATGTTGACTCCGACGGCAAGGACGGTTCCGAGTATGGCTAGCTGCCAGAAAGGGCGCTTGGACGTCGATGATTCGTCGGAACGGCTATCGGCATCGGTGTTGCTTATTGATGCGGACGGATTGTTAGCCAAGGTCGTTGCCGACTTTGCTTCGAACCGTTCGACAATCGACTGGGCCTCGCTCAGCCGTCCTCTGACTACTAGCCAGCGAGGAGATTCCGGGCATCTCCGCCGTGCCAGCCACACGATGACCGCCAGGACAGCCCCGATGACGAACATCCATCGCCATCCGAAATTCGAGATCACCAATGCGCCGATGGCGGAGGCGAAGAGCAGACCCGAGTTCACGAGGATGCCGAGCGCTGCAGTCCACCGCCCGCGATTGCGCGGAGGAATGAACTCGCCGAGGATGGCAGCGGCGAGGACGAGTTCGGCACCGAGGCCGATGCCCATGACGAATCGGGTTCCGACGAGGAATTCGAAATTCGGAGCCAGCGCAGCGGCGAACCCAGCGACGGCGAAGATGGCCAAATTGATCTGATAGCTCATCCGGCGACCGAACTTGTCACCGACAAAGCCAGCCGTTGCTGCTCCCAGCAACATGCCGAAGAACGTCATCGACATGAAGACTGCGATTTCGTGGACGCCAGCGAAGCCGGTCGAGACCAGCGCCGCCGAGACACCGGCTGCGACGTAAATGTCGTAGGCATCGATCATGGCGCCGGCGCCGATGTAGGCGAAGAGCTTCCTGTGCTCGGTGTTGGGGGTGAGCGCATCCATGCGCGCCCCGATTTCTATCTGTTCTGCAGTGGTGTCAACGGACATCCTTGTCGCGCCTTTCATCGGATTCATTCCGAAATAGTGGTGATTCTCTGGACAGTCATTTCTGTGGTTGCCTGCAGGCCTCCGCGATCGTCGCTGCGACTGAGAGCAGAGTCCGGTCATCGTAGGGACGTCCGATGATCTGAAGAGCAGGCGAGAGGCCTCCTCCTGCAGTTGGCAACGGGACAGTGATCGCAGGCAGTCCGAGATAGTTGATGGTGCGTGTGTACCTGCTGGCTCGCATGTAGTCGCTGCGAGCACGGGAACCTGTCGCGTTGGACGTCGACATCTGTGGCGCGAGGATCGGACTCGTCGGTGTGAGGAGGAACCGCGAACCTCCCATAGCCGTGGCGAGAAACTCTGAGGTCAGGGCCGAACGGCAGGCGAGAGCATCTGCGTAGCCGATCGCGGGAATCGCAGTTCCACGGATCACGCGTGAGAGGACCTGGTCGCCGAGGAGGTCCCAGTTCCATCCGAGGATGCTGCCGACGTTTCGTGCGGCCTCGACACTGACAACTGTGACGGACCTTCTATTGAGCTCGGCATCGTCGATGTCGACTCCATTTCCGTCCAGACGTCCGAATCCACTGGTATTGCTCAGTCCGATCTCCTCGACGACGTCGAGTGCACTAGCGAATGCGGAGGTGACCTCGTCGTCGCAGTCTCTGTCGACGGCAGACCGGGACAGGTGTGCGAAGCCGGAGAATTCTGAGGCATTGCAGGCTTCGAGCCGGCTGCGAGCTTCGATATAGACGACCGAGGGGTCGGAGACGACAACCTCGAAGGCCTGCTGCACAATCGTGGTGTCGGAGGCCAGCAACCCGATAGTGTCAAGAGTCTCGGAAAGCGGGATGAGACCGGAATGAGAGAAGAGGCCATTGGTGGGTTTGTATCCGACGAGGCCGCAATAGGAAGCTGGAAGCCGTACGGATCCTCCGGTGTCCGTACCCAGAGAGAGATCGCAGGCGCCGGTGGCGACGGAGATTGCCGAGCCACTCGATGAACCCCCGGACAGGTAGGAAGCGCTGAGAGGATTGACGCCGTCTCCGAACCATTGGTTGTGGCCGGTGGGACTCAGCGCGAATTCCGCCATATGGTTGGCCCCGATGATCGCTCCTCCTGCCGTTTCGAGTGAGCGGAGCATGGGGGAGGTGGTCTCTGCCCGCGTGTCCGACAAGGCCGGGCTGCCAGCAGTGATCGGATAGTTGCGGATGCCGATATTGTCTTTGTGGGTGATTCTCAACCCGGACAGTTCATCTGTCAGTACAGGTGCGCCAGTGACCGTGGACTCTGTGTATGTGCGGAAGATTCCGGTTCTCGGGGACTCGTCGACGGTGTTGTTCCAATGAACATCTGAGGAATCGACTGAAGCGCCTGGTGGATTGAGCCAGTGAGGCGGTGACGGTGGTGTGAACGAGCGGTCTATTTCGGTGGCACTCGCGGCAACGAGGGATTCTGCACGGTCATAGCCGACAGAGCCGAGGAGGTTATCGACGGCTCCGCTGATGCGCGCCGCCGGGTGCGCATAGTGGTTCTCAGAGGTGGTGCTCATTTCAGCCCGTTCTCATTGCGATGTGCGGTGCAGCGCGGCTCTGCGCGCACCGGCCATGGAGCGACTCGAGGCGATCGAGTGGAAACTCCTGATGGCAAAATCGAGCTTAAACCTATGAGGTTTATACGTCAATAGGAATCTTCTGGAGCAAAAGTCGGCTCTGAGGCTATTTAATATCTGATCAATTGAGCTTCGATGTGGCTATGTGACGGTGAAACGCGTCTGTGACTCCCTGTGACTGTGGAGAAATAGGACTCTGGTCTGCATGGTTAGGGTGACTGTCATGGAAGGCGGCGAGTGTCCGTCCTTCATCGGCTCAACCGTTGGGAGAGGACCCCTTATGACCACACGCATCGCCGTCGTCGTCGGCAACCCGAGCCCCAATTCGCGCACCCGCCAAGTCGCCGAAGACCTCGCCGCCAAGATCGCCGAGGTCACCGGGTCCGAGATCGACGAAACCATCGAACTCGCCGAGGTGACCGACGAGATCTTCGAGTGGAAGTCCGACCGCCTCAACACACTCACCGAACGTCTGGCCACCGCCGATTTCGCCGTCATCGCCACCCCGACCTACAAGGCCAGCTACACCGGGCTGCTCAAAGCCTTCCTCGACCGGTACGACGCGAATGGTCTGCACGGGCTGACCGCGATCCCGGTCTTCACCATCGGATCCCCGGCGCACACGCTCGCGGTGGAGACGACACTGCGACCGCTGCTCGTCGAACTCGGAGCCAGCGTGCCCACGAAGGGACTCGCATTCCCGACCGCGAAGTTCGACGATCGCGCGAGCGTGCTCGACGAATGGGTCGAGTCTCAGAAGGCATACCTGCCGCAGAGGTGAGCCTCTGGCTCGGTGAACCTGCAGCAGCTTGGTGCAGGGACCAAGCTATTGCAGGTTCACCAAGCTGGAGAGCTGGCCGGTGCCGAGAGTCAGTCGGTCTGTTCAGAGGGCGTCTGCAGTGACGATTGCGCCGCTCTGAACGAGGGCTGAAGCGCCTGTTTCCACTCGCCGAGGTCGACGGACAGTGTCAGCCAGGTGACGGAGCGATTGATTGCGTCGTATTGATGGACGATGAAATTGCGATTGGCGGTGGCCAGAGCCCAATCTATTCCCGCTGGCGAACGCGCTTCCATGCGCGACAGCCGATTTGCGGCTTCGCCGAGCTTCATCATCAGGGAATCTCCGGCTTCCTGAAGCAACTGGTCTTCGAGATAAGCGTCTTTCCCTCGGGCGACGATTTCATCGACACGTTCGAGCCACGCTTCGATGTGAAGCAGTTCCTTAGCAATTCTGCAATCCATCACAGCGACACCGCTTCTCGACGGATGTCATCGTCTACCCCCGGCTTCAGTCCGCCATAGTCGATCAAGTCGATCTCTCTGCCGAGAACCTTCTCGATAAGTTGTTTGAAGCGGATGAAGGCAAAGGACGAAGTGCCTTCGGGAGCGTCGACGATCAAGTCGATATCGGAGTCCATTCGAGCTTCGCGGCGCGCAGCGGAACCGAATACAGCCAAATTCTCATAGCCGTGATCTGAGGCTAGTTTCGTGAGAATCGGAACAGCGGCTTCCAGGAGGATCTCCGGATGAACCAGATCAAGAGCGGGGGCGAATTTGAGCTGCTGACTCACGGCAGGCTGCGAGATTCCAAGATCTTTCGCGATCTCTCGCTGACTCATGCCAGTGGCGAGCATGGCTCGGAGCGCGAGTGCACGGCGCAGTCGCGCAATGTCTTCACAGCGTTGCGCGTGGCGGTACTCGTCGACGAAGCTCATAAGACAATCTTATCAACCGGTGTGCGGCACGGGAATAGGCTCAATAAGCCTCTGGCTCGGTGAACCTGCAGCAGCTTGGTGCAGGGACCAAGCTGGTGCAGGTTCACCGAGCTGGTGGTGAGTGCGGCACCGAAAACGCAGCGCGGGTCCGCTGAACGCATCAGCGGACCCGCGCGACATCCTCGGCGAATGAGGGCGCCCCGGTAGGGGGCGGGCGCCTCGGTGGGGATCAGTCGATCTGCAGCTCGCCCATCGCGTCCCAACCATCACCGTCGATCTGACGGGAGATGATCTTCGGGGTCGCTGCCAGTGCGGAGTGCATCGGCCCGCCCGCGGCGGTCGCGGCCTGGAAATGGTCGGACTTCACATGCGCTTCGGCGGCATCGTCGTCGAAGACTTCGACGAGGACGTACTCGTTCGGGTTGTCGAGGCTGCGCGACCATTCGAACCATTTGTTGCCCGGTTCGGCACGGGTCGCCTCAGTGAACTCGCGGGTCAGTTCGGGCCACTGTTCGGCCATTTCGGGTTTGACGGGGAACTTTACGACGATGAAGATCATGTCTTCCTCCTTCTCTCTGTGGTTGTTCTCTCGGGTGGAGATGTGGGTGTGGCGGTGTCGGTTTCTGCTCTCAGCGACAACGTTACGAGAACTGCATTCCGCCGTCGACGAGCATGGTCTGTCCGGTGATGTAATCGGAGTCCTCGCTGGCGAGGAACGACACGAGGTTCGCGACGTCCTCGGGCACGGACACCCGGCCCATGAGGATGTCACCAGCATATTTCTTGATCGCCTCACCTTTCGCCAACCCCTCCTCGGCGGCGAGTTTCTCATCGATGAGATCCCACATCGCGGTGCCGACGATGCCGGGCCCGTAGGCGTTGACGGTGATGCCGTGCTTGGCCCACTCCATCGCCGCGCCCTGGGTCAGTCCGCGCACCGCCCATTTCGTCGCCGAATACGGTGACAGCAGCGCGAAGGGACGGAACGCGACGATCGAGGCGGCGCCGATGATCTTGCCGCCGTTGCCCTGCTCGATCATCTGCTTCGCCGCAGCCTGATACGACAGGAAGACGCCGGTGAGATTGACGTCGACGATCTTCTCGAAGTCGGCCTTCGAATAGTCGATGAGCGGCTCGACCTGAGCGATTCCGGCGTTCGCGACGAAGACGTCGAGTTTTCCTCCCGCATCGACGGCAACCTCGACGAGGCGGCTCAGTGAATCCTCGTCCGTGACGTTTACCTCGGCACCGGTGGCCCTCCCACCTGCACTTTCGATCGTTGTGACGGTCTCCGCCACCCCATCCTGCATGCTCGGCAGGTCCGCGACGATGACATGATGGCCATCGGCACCGAGCCGCTGGGCGATGCCCTGACCGATTCCCTGTGCCGACCCCGTCACCACTGCGACGCTGTTGCTCGTGCCCATTTCTCCTCCTTGAGTTCTCAACTGTGAGCGAACACGATCATTCTCAGCAGAGTCGGCAGCCGGAGGACACGGCTCTTCTCATGTGGCGATAAAGCTGGGGTTTAAGCATGTTCGACGACGGGGACGGTGACGGAACCGCCGCGCAGATAGCTCGACGCCAAGCCAGCATGCTCACGCAGGGTCGACTCGAGCTGCTTCGCCCGGCCCGTCATCTTCGATGAAGGCGTGCTGATCGCCATCGCCCCGACCTGCATTCCCGTGCCATTGTGCACCGGCACGGCCGCGCAGGTCTGACGGGGCAGGAACTCCTCGTGCTCCCATGCGATTCCGCGGGTGGCCACCTCGGCAAGGTGGGGGTCGAGGGCCTCCCGGCTGATCATCGTCTGCGGGGTGAGCACCTGCATTCCGCGCGCCTCGAGATAATCGGTGCGCTGCGGTTCGGGCATTCCGGCCAGGAGGATCTTGCCGAAAGCGGTGGCGTGCGCGGCCTCGTGGAAACCGAAGCGCAGAGGCCGCAGTCGCGGGTGCTTCTCGCAGTCGGAGCAGTAGGTGAGGATGATGTCCGAACCGCGGTAGATCGCAAAGTAGGCGGCGGTGCCCAGCGACCTGTGGAGCTGATCGGTGATCTGCCGGATCGGATGCGGAGCGACGAGGCGCTGCTGGAACGACAGCCCGAGTTCGAAGCATTTGGGACCGAGCTCGAAGCGTTTGGTGTCCTTGAGGTAGACGAGATACCCGGAATCGGCGAGCTCGTTGAGGAGCCGATAGACGGTGGGCAGAGGGATCTCGAGGCGGGTGGCCACTGTCTTTGCGGCGGCACAGCCCGAGGCGGCGACGGCCTCCAGGACGGAGAAGGTTCGTTGGATCACGGCACTGTTGGACACGCGGTCTCCTGACTGTGCGATCGCCTCGGCGGTCGACTTTTTCATGTGGTGAGAATGAGGATAGTCCATGGTGTCGCGGGTCACATAGATTGCTCATGTCAGGACAGTGGCGGGCGTGCGTCGATGCCGCCTGCCGAGTGGAGCAAAGGAGCATCCGATGGCATTCCCTGCAAAATACCCATCGCTGAATGCGATGGAGATGACGGACGAGGCGAAGCAGACCCTCATCCGCGTGCTGCGCGTGGCGTTTCCGCACGCAGACTTCCCCGACGGACCGTATGTGCGCACCGCGGAGAAGATCCTCATCGCCGCCGACGAAGAGACGTGGTTCCGGGTCGCCCTCATCCAGGGCCTTCTGTCGTTGGATCAGCTCTCCGATGGGAACTTCTGCGGACTCGATGATGATTCCGCCCTCAAGGTGCTGCGCCGAGTCGAGTCCACCGAGTTCTTCGGCTTCGTCCGCCGCACCGCCGTGCTCAACCTCTATGACGATGTCGAGGTGTGGGAAACGCTCGGCTACGAGGGACCGTCGTTCGACAAAGGCGGCTACATCAACCGCGGGTTCGACGACCTCGACTGGCTGCCCGAACCGCGCATCGTCTATCCCGAGGACGAACCGATTCCGGAGCTCGGTGACGGTGTTATGGGTGCCCGCAGCGGCGGTTTTGCCGGTGACGAATCGACCAATCAGCCCGCGCCGCAGAGCGTCGAGATGGGTGAGGTGAAGAAGTGATGGCTGCCGAGAATACAGGACGCGGTGCCAGCGCCGAGGCTGGACGCAGTGTGACCGGATACAGCATCGACCCGGACGAGGAGGCCGTCGTCATCGTCGGCTCCGGCGCCGGCGGGGGAACCCTGGCCTACGAGCTCACCGCGAAGGGCATTCCCGTCGTCGTGCTCGAAGCCGGGCCGTATCTGCGCAACGAGGACTACGTCAACAACGAATGGGAAGCGTTCAACCAGATGGCCTGGCTCGATCCCAGGACGACGACGGGATCGTGGCGGATTGCCCGCGACTTCCCGAATCTGCCGGCCTGGATCGTCAAGGCCGTGGGCGGAACGACGACCCACTGGTCGGGTGCGACCCCGCGTTTCAAGAACCACGAATTCAAGGCCCGCAGCGTCTACGGCCGCATCGACGGCGCCAACCTCCTCGATTGGCCGATCACGCTCGAGGAGATGGCCCCGTACTACGACCGGGCCGAGAAGGCGATGGGCTCGACCCATGTCCACGGCCGGAAGCCGCTGCCGGCGAACAACAACTACAAGGTCTTCGCGGGAGGGGCGAAGGAGGTCGGCTACAAGTTCTATGCCACTGGTCCGTACGCCACGAACGCCGAAGAGTACGACGGCCGCCCCGCCTCCATCCAGGACGGCTTCAACTTCCAGGGCGATAAGAACAGATCCAAATGGTCGACCCTGGTCAGAGAGCTGCCGCGGGCGGCGGACACCGGGCTGCTCGATCTGCGGCCCGAGTCCCAGGCCGTGCAGATCACCCACGATGCGGCTGGCCGGGCGGATGCCGTGCTCTACCTCGACAAGGACGGGAACCTCCACCGTCAGGCCGCGAAGATCGTGTGCGTGGCAGGCAATTCGATCGAGACGCCGAGGCTGCTCCTCCTCTCCGGCACACCGTCCTTCCCCGACGGGTTGGCGAACTCCTCCGGACACGTGGGCCGGAACTATATGCGCCACCTGACCGGCACCGTGTGGGGACACTTCGACAAACCCGTGCGCATGTATCGCGGGGAGACGATGGCCGGAGTCATCGCCGACGAGTCGATCCATGATCCCGACCGCGGATTCTCCGGCGGCTACTACATGGAGACGATCTCGCTGGGGCCGGGATTCATGGCCTCCTTCGTCGAGCCCGGCGGATGGGGACCGGACTTCGCGGCGCTGCTCGACCGGTACCTCAACACCGCGGGAATGTGGATCGTCGGCGAGGACATGCCGCAGGAGAGTAACCGGGTGACGCTGAATACGACGGTCAAGGACACGAATGGTCTGCCCGTGCCGAACGTCCACTATGACGACCACGCCAATGACCTGGCGATGCGCGAACACGCCTACGCCGCAGGTCAGAGAGTCTACGAGGCGGTCGGAGCGCAGACTTCCCACCACACTCCGCCCTATCCGTCGACGCACAACCTCGGCACCGCACGGATGAGCGAACGTCCCGAAGACGGGGTCGTCGACAAGTGGGGCCGGACCCACGACGTGAAGAACCTCTTCATCTCCGACGGTTCGGTGTTCACCACCGGTGCCGCGGCGAACCCGACCCTGACGATCGTGGCGCTGGCGATCCGGCAGGCCGAGTACATCGCCGAGGCGCTGCGGACTCAGGAGGTGTAGGGGCGGCGGGATGCCGTCACATCGATCGGCGTCGGTTCTGTCTTCTGACGGAATCGACGCCGATCTGCTGTGAGAGAGCCTTGTCGCAATAGGATGAAAGACAGACGCAACTAGGAGGAGACTGCCTGTGGCACGTACCGTCTACTACACCGCGACCACGCTCGACGGGTTCATCGCGGACCCGAATGATTCGCTCGAATGGCTGCTGCGCCAGACCGAAGAGCCACCGGATGACGGGTTCATCGACGGCGTCGGAGCGATCGTCATGGGGGCCACGACGTACGAATGGGTGCTGCGCAACCTCGATGGCCCGTGGCCCTACGAGGTTCCCGCCTGGGTGATGACCCATCGCAAACTCTCCCTGCCCGAGGCCGGGAAGGACGGAAAGGCCCCCGACATCCGGTTCGCGAAGGGCTCGGTCGCCGACCATTACTTCGAAATGTGCACCGCCACGGGCGATCACGACCTGTGGGTGATGGGCGGCGGCGACCTCGCCGGGCAGTTCGCCGACGAGGGACTCCTCGACGAGATCATCACCTGGACCGCACCGGTGGTTCTCGGCAAGGGACGTTCACTGTTGCCGCGCCGCCTCGACCTCGAACTCATCGAGGTCGGGTCCAGCGCCCCGTTCGTCATCGTCCGCCACCGAGTCATCGGCCCCCTCCTCGAAGACAGCCCCGCCGAATGATTCCCCTCGCCGAGGTGGGACGACGTTCCGTGCGGGAGGATCCCTAGTACGGATGGTCGGGGCCGCCTCGGCGAAGGAATCGATGAATCGTTCGTAAGGGTGGGCCGCCTCGGCGAGGTTCATCCGGATATCGGGCACCTCTGGTGGCCGGGCGGGGTTCCGTGATTCGATGCAGTCATGACTGCTGCGATTGAGAATCATCGGGCCCGCCTGCGCGCGGGCGAGATCTACAACGGACTGTGGATGATGTCGACGAGTCCGGAGCTGGCGAAGATCGGGGCGGCGGCCGGGTTCGACTATGTCTGCCTCGATCTGCAGCACGGGCTGGTGCGGCCGACCGACGTGCTGCGGCTGACCGATGCGGTGCGTGCCAGCGGGGACGCGCTCGTGACGGCGCGGGTCGCGGCGAACCGATTCACGGAGATCGGGGCGCTCGCCGACGCCGGAGTCGAGGCGATCATCGTCCCGCTCGTTTCCTCGGTCGACGAGGCGCAGGCCTCCGTGGCTGCGCTCGACTATCCCTCGCGGGGCGGGGATCGTTCGTGGGGGCCGACGTACGAGATCATGCACGACGCCGTGCAGGAGACTCGGGATGAGAGGCCTCTGCTGTTCGTCATGATCGAGAACGAGGAGGGCCTGGCCGCGGTCGAGGACATCTGCGCCGTGCCGGGAATCGACGGAGTCTATGTCGGTCCGGCCGACCTCGCGTTCGCCGTCGGCGCACTGCCCGGCCAGCCGAACGAGGCCCACGCCGAGGCGCTCGTGCGGATCCGCACGGCCGCCGACGCTGCCGGAGTGGTCCCGGGAATCCACTGCGGAAACGGCGAGGAGGCGAAGCTGCGCAAGGAACAGGGCTTCCGTTTCATCACCTCATGTGGTGATTTGGGTGCGGCGGGCCGAGCCTTCCGCGAGGATCTGGGCGCAGCCCGCTCCTAATTGCTACCCGACGGCGGCCCAGCAACCTCTCGCGAGGTAGCTGGGCCGACGTCAGGTAGTTCGAGTCGGTGGGTGGGTCAGCGTTGCGCGCGAAGTTGCCATGGTGCGCCAGGATGTTCTTGGGAAGTCCGAGTATCCTGGCGTTTCTCAATTCAACTCTTGAGTTTTTCCTGCCTGGACAAACTCATTGATGCAATTCCTTCAGGGTATCGAAACATGCGAAAACAATCTTGGACAGGCATCGTTGAGTCGCGAATACTGGAACGCATCACAGTTGTTCCACGTCACAAATGCAATGTCACACCTGCTCATGGACCAGAACCCAATGGAGGGATCGCCAATGACAACAGCACCACGCATCGATACCGATGCAGTTCGACCTGTGGAGCCCGGCCCTGCGCCGGCAGCTCCGCCGACTGCATCTAGGCTCAAACCTGAGTCATTCACAGCGGGAATCAAAGCTGTTGTCGGGCTCGTCGGATTGTTCGCGATCTGGGAGCTAGCAGTCTTCATCTTCGACTTCCCGAAGTATCTGCTTGTCGGTCCGATTTCGGCGTTCGAAGAATTGTTCACGAACCCGGGATACTTCGCGGTCAACGCTCTCACTACCCTGCAGGAAGGCCTCGCAGGCTTTGCGCTCGGCACAGCATTGGGCGTTCTGTGTGGAGCACTCCTCTATTACGCTTCCTTCCTTCGTCCCTTCCTCTATCCGGCGCTCATCGCCATCGACACGATTCCGAAGGTCGCTCTGGCGCCGCTGTTCATCGTCTGGTTCGGCTTCGGCTTCGAGTCGAAGGCTTTCGTGGCAATGGCCATCGCATTCTTCCCGCTCGTCATCAACACATTCGACGGGCTCAACTCTGTGCCGCACGAGTTGCAGGACCTTGCACGCATCAACCGTGCCTCGAAGCTGAAGAAGATGATGAAGATCGATTTCATCTATGCGCTTCCTTCGATCTTCACGGGAGCTAAGATCTCGATCTCGCTGGCTGTCGGCGGTGCCGTGGTCGGTGAGTTCATCGCCGGGTCCA
Organism: Brevibacterium sp. H602; assembly: GCF_051172395.1. NCBI lineage: Bacteria > Bacillati > Actinomycetota > Actinomycetes > Micrococcales > Brevibacteriaceae > Brevibacterium > Brevibacterium sp. H602. The sequence continues at coordinate 42,085 of NZ_JBPIZD010000002.1, forward strand.
AGGGACTCGGATACGTCATTCTTCTCGCGAACTCTCAGGTCGACCTCCCCTCGATGTTCGCAGCATTCATCGTGCTTGCGGCGATCGCATTGCTTCTCTTCTTCATCATCGACCTCATCTCGAAGAAGCTGCTGCCGTGGAAGAACTACACGAAGTGAGAGGCGGAACCATGCACATCTTGAAGAAACTGCTAGTTGCGCCGCTCCTGCTGTCTGTGGTCACTCTGACAGGATGCACGCCAAAGGACGGACTCGATGACTTCAACCTCATGGTCGACGTCGCCTATCTGCCGAAGCACGCACCGTTCTTCGCAGCTGAGGCCGAGGGGTTCTTTGAAGAGGAAGGATTCGACGTCTCGCTGATGCCGGGTTCCGGCTCAACGAACACCGTGACTTCCGTCGAAACCGGGAGAGTCGATGCCGGATGGGCCGATTTCGGCGCGACCATCCTCAGCCAGGGCAAAGGAGCTCACGTTAAGCAGGTGAATCTGCTTCAGGCCCGATCAGCGTACGCGACTATCGCACTCGAGAGTTCGGGTATCAAAACCTGGGAGGACATGAAGGGCAAGACGGTGGCGACTGAGGGTGCCGGTGCCATGACGGCTATGTGGCCGCTCGCGCTCGAACGCAGTGGCCTCAAACAGGATGACGTCAACGTCGTCCACGCCACCGGCGAATCGAAGATTCCAGGTCTGCTGGCCGACCGCTGGGATGCGAACCTCGCGCTCTACGTCTCCGACGAGCCGGCGCTGATGGCGCTCGGTGAGAAGGCGAACATCCTCAAATGGTCTGACGTCGGCATCGACCTCTACGGCAATGGCATCGTGGTCTCGGATGAGGCCCTGAAGAATGATCCCGAGCGTGTTGAGCGCTTCAACCGCGCGATGCAGAAGGGCTTTCTCTGGGCCTGCGACCACCCGGATCAGACTGCAGAGGACTTCACGAAGGAAGTTCAAGGGTACGAACCGGAGACCGTGACCTATGCGCTCAAGTCGCAATGCGAGTTGAACTGGGCCACCGGAAAGTCAGACGACCAGTTCGGTGTGATGACCGACGATGGAGTTGGGCAGATGCTGAGCGTGGCCACTGACTTCCTCGGTCTCGAGAATTCGACCGCCCTCACCGTCGATGACATCTATACGAACGACTACATCGACCCGATTCGCCATGACGAAGACGTTGCGGCACCCACAAAGTGAATGGAGTACGACCATGACCACTGACTATGCGATCTCAGTTAACAACGTCGGCAAGACCTACACCTCGCGAGACGGGCAGGAGAACGTCGTCCTCAAGGGACTGGACTTCCATGTCAACCCGGGGGAGTTCGTCTCGATCGTCGGCCAGTCCGGCAGCGGAAAGACCACTCTGCTCAACACGATCTCGGGTCTGCAGGAAGCCTCTGAAGGCGAAATCCTCATCCGCGGACGTGAGATCAGCGCCGCTCTCAAGGACATCGGAATGGTGTTCCAGAGCCCGGTCCTCCTGCCCTGGCGGAATAATCTCGACAACGTCCTCCTGCCCTTGGAATTTCGTGACGCCGTCACATCGGAATCCAAGGACCACGCCATGGAGCTGCTGCACATGGTCGGACTTGGAGAGAAAGCGACCCGGTACTCCTACGAGCTCAGCGGTGGGATGCAGCAGCGCGTCGCCATCTGCCGCGCGTTGGTTTCACGTCCGGAAATTCTCCTCATGGATGAGCCATTCGGCGCACTCGACGCGATGACGCGTGATTCGATGAACTTCGAAATCCAGAGGATCTGGCGCCGCACGGGCTGCAGTGTCCTCTTCGTCACCCACAGCATCTCTGAAGCTGTATGGCTGGCAGATCGAGTCGTCGTTGTCGGTGATCGTCCGGGACGGATCGTCGCTGACGTCAAGGTGGACATCGAACGTCCCCGCGCGAAAGAGCACAAATTCTCAGAGAACTTCGCCAGCTACGTGGCGGAGATCGAATCCCACATCGGCGTCACCGCCGGAATCAGCTGAGCGGTCCGCCCGTCCGGCCCGACGAACACATGCCAGGGATGGCCGGCAGGGATCCTTCGGCCCAAGGCACACCGCACGAGGCGAACACGTCTCAAGGAAGATATGGAGTTGGAAACGCAATGATCAAACTGACAACCGACAAGACGCGTCTGGCAGATTCGTTCGGACTAGATGCCCAGAAGAGCCTTCTGTTCTCTGCGATTCGCCTTGATTCGAGCCCTCTGGTTGCACCGATCATCGCCGACACGACTGACGGTGAAGTGCTGCTTGTTCGCCAGCAGGAGCAGGGAAACGCCCTGTCCGCCGGGGTGCCGAAGGAGCGGATGAGATTCTATGCGCCGTGGGTGACGATCGATCCCCGAATTGTTGCCGATACACCAGCCTCAGCATCACTCTCGACATTGGTTGAGGAGCTCGCAGAAGGGGATCAGGTCGGTCTCGACTCCGGTGTTGTCATGAAGCACTACTCGACGTTGTCGAAGAGCCTCGATGTCGTCGCCGACAAGCAGCCGACGACTCCGGTGGTCGCCTATGAGATCGACACCGCAGCGGTTCTTGAGCGCTTCTCTCGCTGGCGTGAGCTCGGAGCGGAGACTGCGACGCGGCTCATCGACGACGTCGAACATCTTGACGGACTGGACAAGGAGATCCAGTCGCAGACCGACACACGCTATTCGGCGCTGCAGTCGATGGCGAAGGACCGCGGTCTCGACGCCGTCATCATCGCCGCTCCGCCGAACTTCAGCGAGGTCGTCGGAACTCAGCAGAGCGAAGATCAACTGGCGGTTTGGTCAACGCTGGACGAGAAACTCTACGTTCTCGCCCCGGAGACCGCGCACGGTGTGTCCGGCACTCCGATCGGCCGCTTCGCCGGACTTGGTGCGGCAGCTGTGGCACTGGCTCATGGCAATCAGATCGGCGTTGAGGAGGAGTGGATCGCAACCGGTCTGGCACTCGAACTCGAAGCCGAAGGCGCCGTCCTCAATGAGTTGTCGACCGCTCTCGGTCACTGGCGCGATATTCGTGACCACGAAGACCTCGGGTTCCAGATCGTTGCTGCCAGGTGTAGCGTCTTCGCCATCGAAGAGGCTCTGAAATGGGCGGAGGAATCGTTGGCGGCGGGGCTTGAGTTCACCGAGCTCGACATCTACGCGCGCTATGTGGACAAGATCGTCGAATTTCGCACGGACAACGTGATTTCTTTTGCGATCGAACCGTACTTCACCAACTTGCACTCCTCGAACAGAATGCTGTTTCCCGGACCTCCCGTCGATTTCCCGATCAACGATGACACGAAGTGCATCCAACTCGACGCCGGTGTGCGGATCACCTTTGACGGGATCACTGTGGCGACCTCCGATATGGCACGGTCGCTTCCGCGTACCGATAGTGCCAAAGAGGCCTATGAGTTCTTCTTCGACGTGGTCCGTGAGGGAATCATCGGCCAGTTGCGTCCCGGAGTCGTGTGCGAGGATGTCCATCAGGGGACATTGGACTACTTGGCGCCCCACCTCGACAGGATGATCGAGATCGGCATGCTCGGTGCAGACGTGGATTTCAACACGGAATACCGGAAGCGCAATGTCGGGCACCTCATGGGCAAGCAGGAGTCATTCGCCAACGAGCTGCGTCCCGGCTACAAGCACGTCTTGGAGGTCGGTTCCTTCGGCGCCGCGGAGATCCCGTGGCGGTACGGCAATGTGGCGATCGGCACTGAGGACCTCTGGTTCATCGGGTCGGACCGTACCTATATTCTCTCCAAGCGCTGAGGCGGGACCTCTCCACTTCGATGTGTCTCACGCAGGACGCTCAACTCCTTACAGGTTGAACGGGGCGGACACTCCCACAAGGGAGTGTCCGCCCCGTTGCGTAGATTGAAACCAGCAGAAGAGTGAGATGCAGTTACCTTATGGTCAGCAGGGAATTGAAAGCGGTCCGGTCGTTGAATCGACCGGACCGCTCTGCGTTTGTGCTGTCAGCTTGGCAGCTGATCAGCTGGGGCGGAGTTCACCTGGACTCTTGAGCTTGACCACGGCTTCGATCTCAACCGGTGAGTTCGCAGGGAGACGCGGGACTCCCAGAGCAGTGCGTGCATGACGGCCTGCGTCTCCCAGAGCATCGACAAGGAGTTTGGAGGCCCCTTCAGCGACGACGGGGTGCTTACTGAAGTCTGTCGGACTGGCCACATAGACGTTGAGCTTGGCGATGCCCTCGACATTGTCGAGGCCGAGGTTCGTCTCCAGCTGGGCAATGAGATTCACCGCGCACAGCTGAGCTGCCGCAATTCCGTCCTCTATGCTCAGATCCTCACCGACGACTCCCTGGACCGGTACTTCTCCGCCTTGTTTGGCAATCTGCCCGGACACGAAGGCCAACTGGCCGGCGACGGTCACCGTCTCGTAGCTGTAGCTGGCGGGATTGGCTTCGGGAAGGTCGAATCCGAGTTCATTGAGACGGTGGCGCACGCCGTCTGCGAAGGATTTCGCCGAGACAGCTGCGTCGGTAGCGGCCGAGGCATCGCCACGCTGTGCTGCAGAGTATCGACCATCGAGCACTCGGGCCACCGCCCAAGGATTGGCGTCCTGGAGGACCGGATGAAGAATGGCCTGCGGGACGTTCTGGTAGGCGACCGGGCGGAGGAACCTGTCGATCGCAGTTGCACCCACCGAGGTGGTCTGCGGAGCTGACGTCGCTGGAAACGGTCCACCATGGATCATCGCATGGCCGACATCGACTCCTGTCGGCCAACCGTTGACGATGATCCGTCCGACGGTGAGTTCCAGCGCGCGCACAAGCGCGTCGGCCACCTCGGTGTCCTGTTCACCCATCTGCAGTGTCGCAGTCAGCTGTCCTTCGAGCTCTGCTACGACATGCTCCAGCTCATCAGTCGAGTGATAGCGCACGACGAGGGCAGCGGACCCGAAGATCTCATTCTGCAGTTCCTTGTTCGACGCGAAGTCCTGGATCGAGGTCGTGAACACGCGGGGCCCGGGCGCGTTGAGCGTCTCCCCATCCGCCCCCTGAGCCAGAGATGAGACGCCCGGCTGTGCTGAAAGCTGGTCGACTCCACTCTGCCAGGCTGCGGCTATGGAGGGAGTGAGCATCGTTTGACCCTTCGCCGCGTTGAATTCCTCAGCAATGCGAGCCGTCAGAGCATCTCCACGGTCGCCGTTGGGAACGAAGAGAATTCCAGGGGAAGTGCACAACTGACCGGAGGAACCGGTCACTGCTCCGAAAAAGCCTTGGGCCACCTCGGCGACGTCATCGACAATGGCGCCTGGCAGGACGAACACGGGATTGATTGAACTCATCTCGGCATAGACAGGGATCGGTGTGGGTCGAGCCGCGGTGGCGGCCGACAATGCCAGTCCGGCAGCCCTGGAACCGGTGAATCCTACGGCCGTGATTCGCCGGTCCGTGGCTAGCTGCTGCCCGACCTCGGAGCCAGCCCCATAGACGAGTGAAAAGACGCTCGGGTGAAGCCCGCTGTCGCGAACGGCACGAGTGACGGCGGCGCCGACCAGTTCGTTGGTCCCGGGGTGGGCATTATGGGCCTTGACGATGACCGGGCATCCGGCAGCAAGTGCGGAAGCGGTGTCACCGCCTGCGGTTGAGAAAGCAAGGGGAAAGTTGCTCGCGCCGAAGACAGCGACGGGGCCCAGAGGAACCTTGCGCTGACGAATATCGGGGCGCGGCAGCGGTGCGCGGTCCGGGAGCGCGGGATCAATGCGCACGCCGTGGGCGTCACCGAGCCGAACGACCGATGCGAACAGGCGCAGCTGGTTGGAGGTTCTGGTGATCTCGCCATTCAGGCGCCCCGCAGGAAGTCCGGTCTCCAGAACGGCCCGGTCGACGATGCGCCGCGCGTCAGACTCGATATTGGCTGCGATTCTCTCGAGAAAGGTTGCGCGGATCTCCGGCGAAGTGCCGCGGTACGAAGGGAACGCATCGTGGGCCTCGGCGATGGCTGCGGATACCTGCTCCTCGGTGAGCAGCGTGTATTCGGGATCTAAGGTCTCACCTGTCGCCGGATTGATTGCACGGCTGGTCTCCCCCTGTCCTGGCGTCTTCGTGCCGGCCACAATTGATGTGCCGGAAAGTGATATGTCGACGTCCGAGTCGGTCGTCGCGGTAGTGAACTGCGTCGTCATAAGTGACCTCTATTCCTGATAGCGATGTCGGCGCCGACCGGCTCAAGCCGATCGGCGCCGATCTGTGGGTGTGGCTGTCTCAGCCGCGGATTCGTGGCGGACTGAACGTTCAGGCGACCGCGGACGCGGTGCGGTCGAGCCGGATGCCGGCAGCGGACATAACTTGTTCGAGATCCTGCAGGTCTGCCTCGGTGAGGTTCTGCAACGGTGGCCGGACCGGCCCGCAGTCGCGGCCGATGACTTTGAGGCCGCCCTTGACGATGGAGACGCCGTAGCCGGCCACTCGTTCGCGGATCTTCGAGTAGGGCAGGACGAAGGAGTTGAGCTTCTCTGTCACGTCGGCGCGGTCCTGTTTGCGCACCGCATCGTAGAAGTCGAGGGCGAATTCGGGTGCGAAGTTGAACATGGCGGATGAGTAGGTGCTCATTCCGAGCTGCATCAATGGCAGCGCATAGACTTCGGCGGTCGGAAGTCCGCCGAGGTAGAAGAGGCGGTCGCCGGTGCGGGCGTAGACCTTCGTCAGCTGCTCGATGTCGCCGAGGGCGTCCTTGAAGCCGATGAAATTCTCATGGGTGTCGGCGAGGCGGTCAACGGTCTCGGGCGAGTAGATCGCATTTGCCCGGTTGTAGACGATGACGCCGATCTTGGTTGCTTTGCAGATGGCGGATACGTGCTCGAAGAGGCCGTCTTGGCTGCATTCAGTGAGGTAGGGAGGAAGGGCCAGAAGGCCCTCTGCTCCGGCTTCCTCGGCGTCGATCGCATTCTGCACGGCGTGTGCAGTGGCACCCCCTGCCGAAGCAAGGACCGGCACTTCAGTACGTGAGTTTGAAACTGCCAAGCCCACGACCTGTTTCGCTTCCGGGGGAGTGAGGCTGAATCCCTCGCCGGTTCCGCCAGCGGCGAAGAGTCCTGTGACGTCGAAGCTCGACTGCCAGGCGATGTGGTCGGAATAGGCGTCGGCGTCGAGGGACAGGTCTGCGTTGAATGCTGTCGCGGGGAAGGAGAGGAGTCCGTCCTTGAGGTGGTCGGCGAGTTCTTGAGGTTGGTAATTGGCCACGGAATGACGTCCTTGTTAGTCGGGATAGTGATCCCACTGTAAGAACGAGGAGTAATTCCTGTCCAAGATTATTTATATATGCATTGATGCCCAGAAGGTATTATCTTAATTCTCTGCGAATCAATGCGAGGACTTCCTTGAGTGCCGGGTTGCGGGACTCCGGATTCCAGATCGCATGAAGTTCGACGACATCGCGTGGAGCGTCGTGGAGCGGCACATATGTGACACCGTCGACGCCGAGGCGAGCAGCTGATTCCGAGACGACGGCGATGCCGCGACCAGCAGCGACGAGATTGACGATGGTCAGGATCTGGCTCAGCGAATGAGCCACCTCATTGGCTTCGACATCGATGTAGCGAACGGTGAGATCGTAGAAGTATCGAGCCCTCGTGGCATCGTGCATGAGCAGTCGCTGACCGGAGATCTCCTTTGTGTCCACAGAGTCACGTGCGGCGAACGCATGGTCCGAAGGGACTGCCAGTACGAGCTGCTCAGACAGGACCAGGGTCGCGTCGATGGTTTCGGGAATGCGGCCCACTCGCCCCAGGCCGATGTCGATCTTGCCCTCAGACAAGGCCTTGATCTGTTCTGCCGTAACCATCTCGGCGATCTCGACGCTTATGCCCGGCAGCTGTTCTGCCAGGGTCGAGACCAGACTGCCGAGGACGCCGAACGTCGAGACCGCAGTGCACCCGATGGTGATCTGACCCCAGGAGCCCTCGGCGATCTTCTGTGCTCGCCGCGGGGCACGCTCGACGGAGGCGAGCAGACCGTATGCCTCAGCGAGGAAGGCCTCACCTGCCGGCGTAAGTGTGACGGTGCGATTGTTGCGTTCGAAGAGGTGGACACCGATCGATTTCTCCAGCTTCTGGATCTGCCGGCTCAACGGTGGCTGGGTCATATTCAGCTCTTCAGCGGCGCGTCCGAAGTGAAGGTTTTCGGCCACCGCGATGAAGCCGGTGATCTGTGCCAAGGTGAACTGCATCGCTCGCTCGTTTTCTTTCGTGGGCCACGGCCTGTGCTGTTCAGCAGTGTATCGGGCGTGCGGCACCTCGCTTTCAGTTGTCGGCAACTCCCTCCGCGCTACCCGACGACTGCGAGTGCGCCGGCGGGCGTTCACGACCGCCGGTGACGTCATCGAGTCCTCCGATGACCGGTACCTGCCGTGGAAGGCGAGCTTCACCATGAACTCCACCCGCGGAAACCCGAGCTCCATGTCCCTCATCTCCGGCGACTAAAAACCCAACTACTACCCGAAGGCGGCCCAGCAACCTCGCGCCAGGTATCCGGGCCGCCGTTGGGTAGCAATTAGGGGAGGTCAACCCCGGCGACAGTTGTCCGCTCGGGAGTAAAGTGACAGACACCGACTCGAGAGGACAGTGCATGACCACAGAGACAGTGACGCAGCAGGGCACCTCGACCGAGACCACTCCCTCCTCGACCCCCACCGGATCCGACCGCACGGAGCACGTGGACCTCCTCGTCATCGGCTGGGGCAAGGGCGGCAAGACCCTGGCCGGCACCATGGCTCGGGCCGGCAAGAAGGTGGCCGTCGTCGAGCAGTCGGAGATGATGATCGGCGGCTCCTGCATCAACATCGCCTGCATCCCCACGAAGATCCTCGTCCACGACGCCGAGAACAAACGCGCCGATGACGACACCGACGAATACTTCGCCAAGGCGGTCAAACGCCGCGACACACTGACCGGGTCAATGCGGAAGAAGAACCACTCGATGCTCGCCGACCTCGACTCGGTGCTTCTGGTGGGCGGCCGCGCCGAGTTCACCGGCGAACGCGAAGTCCGCGTCACCGGCGGCGCCGACACCATGACGATCACCGCCGACATCGTCGTCGTCAACACCGGATCCGTCGCCAACATCCCACCCATCGACGGCGCTCAACTCGGCGGCCGCATCCACGATTCCGAGTCCCTGCAGCACGTCGATCCGTTCCCGAATCGCCTCGTCATCGTCGGCGGCGGATACATCGGACTCGAATTCGGATCGATGTTCGCCCACTTCGGCTCGCAGGTCACCGTCCTCGACCGCGGAACCCGCCCGCTGGCCAACGAGGACGATGACGTCGCCGAGGTGGTCGCCCAGGCCCTCGCCGACGACGGAGTCACCATCGTCAACGACGCCTCCGTCACCGCGGTCAACGACGGCGCGCTGACGTCGCGACCGTGACCTATGAGGTGGGCGGAGAGACCAAGACCATCGACGCCGAGGCGGTCCTCCTGGCCGTCGGACGCAAGCCCGCCACCGCGGAGCTCGGATCGGAAAAGGCCGGTATCGACACCGACGGCCGCGGGTTCATCGTCACCGACGAGTACCTGCGCAGCTCCGCCGAAGGCGTGTACGCCTTCGGCGATGTCAACGGTGGACCGATGTTCACCTACATCTCGCTGGACGATAACCGGATCCTCGCCGATCAGCTCCTCGGCGAGGGCAAACGGTCGACGAAGGACCGCGGGGCCGTGCCGTACACGATGTTCCTCACCCCGCCCGTCGCCCGCGTCGGCCTGACCGAAAAGGCCGCTCGCGACGAAGGGTATGAGATCAAGGTCGGCGCCAAGCTGCAGGCCGATATCGCCGCGGCACCGCGGGCAAAGATCGAAGGCGACCCGCGCGGAATCGTGAAGTTCGTCGTCGACGCGAAGACGGACCTCATCCTCGGCGCGGCCCTCGTCCACGTGCACTCACAGGAGGTCATCAACACCGTGGCGCTCGCGATGCGCCACGACGTGACTGCGACCGAACTGCGCGACACGATCTACACCCACCCCTCGGCCACCGAGGCGCTCAACGAGGTCCTCGGCGCGCTCAAGTGAGGCGACCGAACGCATGGTCGGACGAGAACACACCCGCGCTCACCAAAAAGGTGACCGGGTAGAGGAGGGGAATCTCGGTGGCTGACTTCAAAGACCAGATCTCACCCGAGCTCATCGAGCGTCTCGGCTGCGAACTCTCACGTGCGGCGGCGTCGTGCGACCAAGCAGTGTTCGACCGGGCCGCATTCGTCCGCACCGCCACAGAGGGCCTGGACGGGCGTGAGCTGATGCGCCGCATCGACTGGATCGCGCAGGTGCTCACGGACACGATGCCGCCTGAGCCTGAAGACGCTGACCAGGTGATTCGTGCGGCTTTGGCAGACGGAGGTCTTCAGGGGTGGGCGTCGATGCCGGTCAACGCGTACGTCGCCCAGGCCATGCTCGACCGGCCCGATATCGGGCTGCCGCTGCTGGCGGCGTTGACCTCACGCTACACAGCGGAGTTCGCGATCCGCCCGTTCATCGACGCGCAGTACGAGACCGCGATGGAGCACCTGAGGGCATGGACGGGATCCCCTGACGAGCATGTGCGCAGGCTCGTCTCCGAGGGAAGCCGTCCGAGACTGCCGTGGGGCCGACGCCTGACCGCGTTCATCGTCGATCCCTCGCCCACCCTTGAACTGCTCGATGCTCTTGTCGATGATCCATCGCTGTATGTGCGCCGGTCGGTTGCGAACCATCTCAACGACATCGCGAAGGACCACCCCGATCTGGTCCTCGACACGGCCAAGCGATGGGCCGCGCCGACCGGCCAGGGCGACTTCGTTGTGCGCCATGGCCTGCGCACCCTCATCAAGCGCGGACACCCGGAGGCGCTGGCGATCCTCGGGTTCGACCCTGATGCCCCGATCGAGATCACCGATCTCACCTGTTCGCCGTCGGCCATAGCGATCGGTGACACGGTGAGGATCGAGTTCACTCTGCAGGCCGCCGCCGCGACCCGAGCGTCGATCGACTACATCGTCCACTACCAGGGAGCGCGAGGAGTGAAAGCGGGCAAGGTGTTCAAGCTGAGCGTCCGCCATCTGCCGGCGGGACAGCCGGTGCGCATCTCCCGCGAGCACCGCTTCGAGCACGTCTCGGTGCGGACGATCCGTCCGGGTCCGCACCGCATCGACATCCAGGTCAACGGTCGGGTCCTCGACACAGCGGTGGTCGACATCGCGGAGGGCAAAGCGTAGGAGACATCGGTGGAAGAATGCGAAAGCGAACCACCCGATCTACGCCTACGAAGGAAGCGGACCCGAATGAGCAACCGCATCGTCATCACGACCGACTACCTCGGCGAGGGGGATGAGGTCGACCGTCTCCTGCGGGAGCACGGACTCGAACCCGTTTACGCCCCGGCGGCCGGCAAGCGCGCTGACGACGAACGCCGGCACCTGCTCACCGGCGCATCCGGAGCAATCGTCTCCAGTGAGCCGATCACCCGTGACATGCTCGCCGAGGCGGCTGACCTCCGGGTGCTCGCCCGCAGCGGAGTCGGCTACGACTCCGTCGACATCGCCGCGGCGCAGGAGTTGGGCATCCGCGTGGCCAACACTCCAGGGGTCAATCACCACGCCGTGGCCGAGCTTGCGCTCGCCCTCATCCTCAATTGCGCCAAGCATCTCAGCGACGTCATCACCGGCGTCAGAGCGGGGCAGTGGCCACGCACAGCCGGCACCGAACTGCGCGGCAAGACCCTCGGAGTCATCGGGTACGGGCCCAGCGGCAGAGCGATCGCGGCGATCGGTGCGGCGTTGGGCATGCGCGTCATCGTCGGTACCTCCCACCCCGACACCGAGGCGGGACCGAGCATCGAGTTCACCGACGTTGACACGACGATCGCTGCAGCCGACTACCTGACGCTGCACGCCCGTGCGACCGGCACCCCGATCATCGGCGCCGACCGGCTCGCGGCGATGAAGGAGACCGCGTTCATCATCAACACTGCCCGCGGATCGCTCATCGATGAGTCCGCGCTCGTCGCGGCGCTCGAGGCGAAGCAGATCGCCGGTGCCGCCCTTGACGTTCTCGACGTCGAACCGCTGACGAGCGAGAACCCTCTCCGCGGATTCGACAACGTCTGGATCACGTCCCATCTGGCCGGCCAGACGGTTGAGGCCCGTGAATGCGCCGGGTTGGCCGCCGCCCAAGCCGTCATCGATGTAATCGACGGAAAGGAACCCGTCGGACTCATCGTCTGAAGAGTCCTATCCTCACCTGCCGGGGCGTACCGTTGACTCATGGCGCATCCGCAGATGTTCGATGACGACGACCCGATGCTCGAACGGGTCCGCGCGATCGCGCTCAGCCTGCCCGAAGCGGCCGAGAAGATCTCGCACGGCAGACCGGCCTTCTTCACGAAGAAGATCTTCGCCCACTACGGCGGCACCGAGAAGCTTGTGTCCGGGGAGATGGTGCAGCACCCGCAGGCACTGCTCGTCCTGCTCGACCACATGGACGCCGAGGTGGTGCTCGAACGACCGGACTCGTTCGTTCCCATGTACCTCGGCCCCTCCGGTTGGGTCGGTCTCGCACTCGACGATCTCGACGACGAAGAGCTGCGCGAACTGATCATCGATTCGTACCGCAGCACCGCCGCGGCGCGGTTGATCAAGGCCCTTGACGCTCAGGAATGAGCGCTCAATGTTCCCGCTCGGCGATCAGTCTCGAGCGGTCCGCAGACGCTGCTGGTCAGCTTCGACCCGTGTGCGCCGCATCCTCACAATAATGAGCAGGACCAGTCCCGCAACGGCGATGACCACTCCTGCAAGGAACCCGTACTGCGTCACCGAGAACTCCTGACCGGTGACGGAGTCCCCGCTGCAGGTCAGGCTCGGCGGCAGGTATCCGGCGGTGACGGAGAAACCGAACACCTCATCGCCGCCGACGGTATCGGGGCAGATTCCGGACCCGCCTGACTTCGATGCCGAATACCACTGCAGATGCTGGGCGAACATCATCGAAGGCAGCACGAAGACTCCGACCGCGATGAGCCGCAGCGGCCATCGATCTCGACGAGGTTCGGCGAAAGGCGACTGGTAAAGTCCGACCAGCCGAGTCGCCACGAACGCGAGCAGCACACCGAGCAACATCGCGACGCTCAGAGCGGCGAATGCCAAAGAGAGCATGAACAGCGCCGAGGTGGCTCCGGAGTGCTCGACCATCGCCGACGTCAGCCAGTGGGTGGCATGGAGAAGCATGGCGACCACCAATCCGGCGCTCGGCAGGAGAAAGGCCACCTGCCACCGCGAAAGCCTGCGAATACGGCGAAGGAATCCCTGCTCCGCAGCTCGCACGTTCGTCTCCACGTGACCACGTTAGCCCAAGACTCATTGTGAGAATCCCGCGTCAGCACCTCCTCGGAGGACCTCACAGGAAGAGTTCAACCACGACCCCCTGCTCAAACTCAAGGCGAATGCCCTGGCCAGCGCCACCTCGGCGGTCATAGGGTGAATACATGACCACCCCAGCGAACACCCCCGCACAGAACTCACCGATCCCCACCTTCGACCTCAACGACGGGCGCCCGATCCCGCAGCTCGGCCTCGGCATCTACGCGATGAAGGGCGACGAGGGGGTCGACGCCATCGTGGGTGCAGTCGACGATGTCGGCTACCGCCTGCTCGACACCGCGGTGAATTACGAGAACGAACGGGAGGTCGGGCAGGCCATCGCCGACTGCTCCGTCGCTCGCGAGGACTTGTTCGTCACGAGCAAGATCCCCGGCCGCCACCACGGCTTCGACGAGGCGATTGCGAGCACCGAGGAGTCGCTGGCCCGGCTCGGCCTCGACTACCTCGATCTCCACCTCATCCACTGGCCCAATCCCAGCGTCGGCAAGTACGTCGAAACGTGGGAGGGCCTGATCGAACTGCGCACGCGCGGGCTCGTGAAGTCCATCGGCGTCTCGAACTTCACCGAGGAGATGCTCACCGAGCTCGTTGAGAAGACCGGGGTCACCCCGGCCGTCAACCAGGTCGAGCTCCACCCGTATTTCCCGCAGGAGAAGCTCATCGCCTTCCACCGCTCCATCGGTGTGCAGACCGAGAGCTGGTCCCCGCTCTACCGTGACCAGGGACTGTTCGATGAAGCCCCCATCGCCGAGGCGGCCGCCGCCCATGGAGTGACCCCGGCCCAGGTAGTCCTGCGCTGGCATATCGAGATCGGGAGCATCCCGATCCCGAAGTCGGCGAACCCGGAACGTCAGCGGTCCAATGCCGACGTCTTCGGCTTCGAGCTCACCCCCGCCGAGGTGGCTGCGATCTCCGGACTCGAGCGCGGTCGGATGAAGGACCGTGACCCGCTGACACACGAAGAGATGTGAGGCAGCACGGCGACGTGTGAAGCCGAGCAAGGGGACACGTGGAATTCCGGCGGACGACCCGGGCTGACTTTCCGTTGCTCGCGCGGTGGCTCGGCTCGCCCCACGTCGCCCGCTTTTGGAATCACGAGACGACTCCGGAGGCGATCGAACGAGACTTCGGCGGAAGCATCGACGGCACCGAACCATCATTCGACTTCATCGTCGAGGACGCCGGGGTGCCGGTCGGGTTCATCCAACGCAGTGCGATCTGGGATTATGCGGACGAGCAGCGGGAACTCATCGCTCTGTCCGACGCCCCGCGAGATGCGCTGACGATCGACTACTTCATCGGAGAGGTCGCCGCGACCGGCAAGGGCATCGGCACACGGATGATCCGGGAGTTCACTGAACTCTGCTTCGCTGACTGCCCGTCCGCCTCGGCGATCATCGTGCCCGTGATCGCGGGGAATCCGGCATCGTGGAGGGCTCTCGAGGCTGCCGGATATGAACGGATCGCCGAGGGCCCCATCCCGCCCGACAACCCGGTCGATGACGGGTGGCACGTCGTCTATCGCCGGGATCGCAGCTCATAAGGCACGGAGTCTGAGTCACGGACTCAGACAAGATCAATCCACTGGTGGTGCTGTTGATCTGCGCGGAATGAGGACGGGCAGTGCCTTATGCACGGGTGCCATTCCTTGCTCGTCAAAGAGAAGCCCGACCCCAGTCTCGGCGATCTGATCAAACGGGACTCTCACTGTTGTCAGCGGAACCGGAAGCTTTTCAGCCAGGGGTATGTCGTTGTAGCCGACGATGGACAGGTCATGTCCGAGTGTCTTGCCAGCATGTGCAGCAACTGTGGAAATTCCGATGGCGAGGTTGTCGTTCGCAGCGAAAATCGCTGTCGGGGGAGTATCTGATTCGAGAAGTCTCTTGCCGCTGTCTATTCCAGCGTCTACGCCATACCCAGCGAAAATGACATTGTCGTCCCTGATCTCTACCCGGGCTTCCGCCGCAGCGGCACGAGCTCCAGCAACTCGGTCATTCGCACTCGAGGTGAAGTCCGGACCGGTGACAATGGCGATGCTTCTGTGTCCAAGGTCGAGAAGATGGCGGACCGCGAAGTACCCGCCTTGGAAATCATCGCCTAACGAGCTCGGGCTCACCCCATCAGTGCGCAGGACGAGTGAGTGTCGCACCTTCTGGGACCTCAACATCGCTGGAAGAGAGTCATCGATCCGTGCGTTAGCGAGGATGAGCCCGTCGACATTGCGGTCGAGCAATCGTTCGACGGCGAGCCGTTCGTCATCAGGGTCATCGCCGCTGGTGGCGACGACTGCATAGTGGCCCCGCTTGCGGGAGGCCCTTTCGATAGCTTCGAACATCAGTGCCATCACCGCATCGGTCAGTCTCGGAACCACGACACCGAGCATCGCGGTCTCCCCGCGGCGCAGGCTCGAAGCGAAGACATTACGACGGTAGCCGATCTGCTGCGCGATCTCGCGGATCCGAGCTGCCGACGCCGACTTCGACGTCGGCATCCTCTCGTCCAGTGCTCGGCTCACGGTCGATACGCTCACTCCGGCGCGTTCCGCCACGTCGCGCAGGGTCACGACCGAAGAGTCTCGTGCGCTCATGTGGGCTCCGATCCAAGGTATCCGAATCGCCTGATCCGATGCCGTGACCAAAGCGATTCAAAATGAATGCTTGACATTCTTTTCGCCATCACAGCATACTTGAAATCGTTCCTGCAAACGTTCCCGCGAACGTTTGCAACATCAATCAAGGAGGATGAAATGTCACTGGATCTGCGCGGACTGAGCCCTGCCCCCGTCACACCGTTCACTGTGGATGGTGAGATCGATTTTGCGGCAATCAAACGCCTCGGCGGATGGCTCGGCTCCATTGAAGGAGTCAAAAGCCTCGTTGTGCTCGGGCATGCCGGTGAGGGAACGTTCCTCACCCAGAAAGAGCAGTCCGACGTCATCTCAGCTTTCCGGGATTCCGTGAATGGAGAGATTCCGATCATTGCGGGCATCACTCAAGAGGGGAATGCTGTTGCGGCCGAAGAGGCGAAGCGCGCAGTAGATGCAGGTGCCAGTGCCGGGCTCGTCTACCCCTCGCATGGATGGCTTCGCTTCGGATACCAGCAGGGCGCGCCCCAGACCCGCTACCGTGCGATCTATGAGGAAAGCGGTCTGCCGATGATCCTCTTCCAATACCCCGACAATACAAAGGCCACATACGACCTGGATACCCAGCTCGATATCGCCGGTCAGGAGGGGGTCTTCGCGACGAAGAACGGAGTGCGCAACATGCGCCGCTGGTACACCGAGATTCCCGCGCTGCGTGCTGCCTATCCCGAGCTCCAAGTTCTCTCCTGCCACGACGAGTACCTGCTTCCGACGATGTTCGATGTCGACGGCCTGCTCGTTGGGTACGGCAATATCGCCCCCGAGCTACTCGTCGAACTCATCGATGCGGGTAAGGCGCATGACTACGATCGGGCCCATGCCATTCACGAGAAGCTGCTGCCGGTGACGAAAAACGTCTACCACCGTGGCTCGCATATGGAAGGGACTGTGGCCCTCAAATGGGGTCTCGTGGCTAGAGGCATTCTCGACCACGCGACAGTCCGCGAGCCGCTGTTGCCGCTCCAGAGCGGAGCTGACAAGGAGATTGCCGCAGCGTTTGCTTCGGCTGGACTCGGGCAGGTCGCTGTTCCTGCCTGAGGCTCTTTCGAACGGAGGTCACGTTTCCAGTGCTCCGAGTGGATAGGGCTTGATTGACAAAAGCCGATCCTCAAGCGGCTGGGCGTGACCTCCGGGCCCGGCGGTTCTTGACCGGGAGAACCGCAATCCATTCGGCGAAGTGATGAGTGCGCCATCGCGCTGACGTGACAATTGAGACAATGAAGTCCTGCTCCAAAGGAGGAGCGAACAATGATTGAGCAAACCATCCAGAAGGGCACTGTCCAGCCCATGGCCACTGAACCCTCTGCCGCAGCCGGCTATCCGCGCCGGTTCTGGCGGACCCTGGCGCTCATCGGACCGGCTTTCGTTGCTGGTGCCTGGCAGTTCGGGCCCGGCAATCTGGCCTCGGCCGTCCAAGCGGGAAGTGCGTATCAATACACCCTGATCTGGGTGATCGTGGTGTCAACGATTCTCATGATCTTCTTGACCGACATGAGCGTGCGGCTCGGAATCCAGTCCCCTGTATCCCTGATCTCTTCGATCAAGAAGAGGCTGGGTGCCGCGGCAGGGATGGTCGCTGGGATCGGCGTTTTCCTCATCACCCTCTGCTTTTCCGTCGGCAACGCCGCCGGCGCTGGACTCGGATTGTCCCTGTTGGTGCCAGGTACGGCGCCAGTGATGTGGTCGCTTATCTGCACCTTGTTCGTGGCGTCCATCCTGTTCATCAAAAGCACCTACGCCGTAGTCGAGAAGATACTTGTCGTGATGATCGCTGTCATGGCCATCTGCTTCGTGGTCAGCGCGTTCGTTTCGGGCGCAGATTGGACTCAAGCTGCCTCGTCTCTCATTCCGTCTGTGCCCAGTGGAGCGTGGATCCTGGTGATTGCGCTGGTCGGCACAAACTTCTCGATCAATGCTGCTTTCTACGCTTCGTATGCGACGAAAGAGAGAAAGCGGACTGCTGGGGAGTACAGGACCGTCTCGCTGGTCGATACGATTCCCGGAATTGTGGCTCCGGGCATCATGACCATCCTCGTTATTGTCGTTGCTGCCGCCGTACTCGGCCAGACCGGAACTCCACTCGATTCCTTCGCCGGACTGGCTAAGGTGTTCGAGCCTTTGGCCGGACCGGTCGGCGGGTTCATTTTCGCTCTCGGCTTCTGCGGCTCCGCTCTCTCGTCAATGATTCCGAACGCGATCGCAGGCGGAACGATGCTCTCGGACGCCTTCGGTCGGGGAGCGTCGGCGGGCACGGTGACTGCTCGAGTGACCAGCGGATGTGTTCTTGCGTTCGGGCTGATGGTCACTCTGCTGTTCCAGGGGTCTCCGGTCCAACTCATCATCCTGGCTCAGGCTCTGACAGTTTTGGTGGCGCCGATACTCGCGATCCTGATCGTCTTCATGGCCAATGACAAGGTGCTGATGGGGCGCCTGCGCAACAAGTGGTGGCAAAACGTGTTCGGCATCATCGGTGTTGTCTCGGTATGTGCCCTATCGATTCGACTGCTCATCAATTTCTTCGTCTGAGAATTCTGATGGGGCGGCTCCTTCGGGGGCCACCCCGTCGCGTTGCTTTGCTGCCGGTCTGGGCTCCCGGTGCTGTCATTCCTCCTCCGACACCTCGACGAGGTGGCCCTGGACTCCCGACAGAAAACTCGCTCCCAGCGGGGTAAGCGAGAGCATCTTGCGCTTCGCCCCGGTGCGCGGGGCATCGACCGCTGTGCTCTGCAAGAACCCCGAATCCTGCAGACGCTTGATCGTGCGGTAGAGGCCGCGTTCGGTGATCTGCCAGCCGGTGGCGGCGGTGACCGCCTCGGCAATGGTCGAGATCTCGGCCGGCTGATGCTTTGCGACCAGGGAAAGCGTGACCGGGGTGAGCATCGACTTCTTGTAGGTCTCGACCCACGAGTCCACGCGGTGATCAAGCCATTCGCGCTCTTCAGGGGAGAGCGCGGCCGAGCCGCCCGTCTCCCCGGTTGTGATGCAGGGAGAGTCTGTCGCCATCCTCAGTCCTCCCAGCCGCGGCCGAGGACTGAGCCGAGGAGGTGGACCAGCAGTCCAAGCCCCCACAGGGCGCTCATCACGAGGGTGGCTCCGAACCACGAGCTCTCGAGCAGGGTGCGGGCCGCGTCTCCGGCGCCGTCGACTTCGAAGCCGAGGAACATCACCCGGAGGATCGCGTGCAGATTGAAGGAGGTGGTGACGGTGACGAAGGCAATGGCATGGGCGATGACCACGCCGAAGCGGACACGTTTGAGCGCGGTCAGGTTCCGCCACAGCCACACCGCGATTCCGATGGCGACGAGTGCTGTGAGTCCACCGGCGAGGATCGTGACCTCGCCGCCGGTGGTAGCGACGACGATCTGCACGATGGCCATGGCGATGATGAGACCGAGCGTGTACGGGAGTAGAAGGGTCCGTGCGTTGGTGGGCGATGACGTCTGCGGGGTTGTAGTCATATTGGTACGGTACCTATGGTTCAGTGCGTGCCGCAAGACCCGATCTCTCACGATCACTCTGGGGTGATTCCACCTGTGTGAAAATAGACCCGTGATGATGAGAGTCAGGCACCGGCGCGCTCTGCGCGGCACCCTCGCCGCAGCATTCGCGACCTTTGTCGCGCTGACGTCGCACATCCTCGGCGGTGGATCGTTTCCGACTGCGATGGGTGTCGTCGTGCCGCTGGCGCTGTCGACCCTCGTCTGCGTTCTCTTGGCCGGGCGCCAAATGTCGCTGCCGCGGCTGACAGTTTCCGTCGGAATCAGCCAGACGCTCTTCCACCTTCTTTTCTCCCTCTTCACTCCGCACGGTTCTGCATCGTCGAACACGATGGCGCGCTCCGACAACGGTCTCGCCACGCTCATCGGCTCGCACTCACACCACTCGCCGGCGCATGGAGTCCACCAAGCGGCGATGCATGCGTCGCCCAGCGGCGGGGTGCAGATGGCTCATGATTCCGCAGTCATGCCTGCCATGGATGGTTCTGTGGGTGCAGCAGCCGAGATGCATTCGCACTCGTCTCCCGCGATGCTGCTGGCCCACTGCGTTGCCGGGATCGTGACCATCGCGATGATCTATTGGGCCGAGCGACTGCCGATCATGCTCGGCGAGTTCGCCCGCCTCATCATCCGAGCGGTCATCCCGCGCCTCGTCGTCTTGCGGGCGCAGATCGAGAAGCCTCGGTCACTGATCGGCTTCGAGCCCGAACTGCCTCGCAGCCTCGGTGTGTGCCGATCCCCGGTGTTGCGGCGAGGGCCACCGCAGCCTGCTTTCTGACACTCATCACATCCGCGCATCGGCTCTCGTGAGTCGGTGCGATCACTGCTGACCGTATCTGGTCGTGGACCGCGACTGCGGGTAGCGTGCGACGACTGCCGACCTCAGCTGCCCGTCGACAGTGTCTGCTCGTCGAGGGCATCAAGCCGACCGGATCCGGTTCAGCGCAACTGAGAGAAAGCATCATCATGACCACCCCTTCATCAACCGTGCCCGAAAGCTCGGGCCCGGAACCGACCAGCCAACGTAACCACCCCGACCGCCCCGACCGTCCTATTCCGTGGCTCGGTCCGCTTCTGCGCCGTCTCCACTTCTACGCGGGCATCCTCATCGGCCCGTTCATCCTCATCGCCGCGCTCACCGGGGCGGCCTATGCGATCAGCCCGACGCTCGAAAAGGTGGTCTATGCCGACCAGCTCAGCGTCCCCGCCACCGACGATCCGCTGCCACTGGCCGATCAGATCGACGCCGCGAACACCGTGATCGCAGGCAGCGATTCGACGCTGTCCGCCGTGCGGCCGGCCCCCGAGCCGGGCGATACCACGCGAGTGATGTATTCCGATCCCAGCCTCGGCGAGAGCGAATCCCGGGCGATCTTCGTCGATCCCGCCACCGCCGAGGTGGTCGGTGACCTCACCGTCTACGGCACCTCGAGTGCCCTGCCGCTGCGGACGTGGATCGATCAGATGCACCGCAGCCTCCACCTCGGCGACGTCGGACGGATCTACAGCGAACTCGCCGCCTCATGGCTGGGAATCGTCGCCGCCGCGGGTCTCGTGCTCTGGATCCTCCGCGCTCGCAAAACGAAGAAGCCCGCCGCGATGCTACGACCTAGCCGGAAGCACAAGGGGCTGCGCCGCACCTTCTCCTGGCATGCTTCGGTCGGTGTCTGGGCGGCGATCGGGATGCTCTTCCTCTCGGCCACCGGGATCACGTGGTCGCAGTTCGGCGGGGAGAACGTGACGAAGCTGCGTGCGGCGCTGAGCTGGGAGACCCCGGCGGTGTCGACGGAACTCGGCAGCGCCGCCGCCGCGCATGCTGACGGCGGGTCCGGACACGAGGGTCACGCTGGTCACGAAGGCCACCCGGGAACCGGTGCCTCAGGAGGGTCCGAGACCGATCAGGCCGATTTCGACATGATGCTGTCGATGGCGCGCGGAGTCGGCATCGATTCCGGAGCCGTCGAGATCCTGCCGCCCGAGGACGAAGGATCCGCGTGGGTGGTGCAGGAGATCCAGCGCAGTTGGCCCACCCAGGTCGGCGCGGTCGCCTTCGACCCCGAGACGATGGAGGCCACCGACCGGGTCGACTTCTCCGACTACGGTGTGGCCGCGAAGCTCGCCCGCTGGGGCGTCGACCTGCACATGGGCACACTCTTCGGATTGGCCAACCAGATCGTGCTCTTCGCGCTCGCCATCGGCATCGCGTCGATGGTGGTCTGGGGCTATGTCATGTGGTGGCAGCGTCGGCCGAAGCGGAATCCGGCGAAGGGGTTCGGGCGCGCACCCGCACGCGGTGTGCTGAACGGGGCTCCGTGGTGGGGAGTGGCTGCGGTCGTCGTCGCCGCGATCGTGGTCGGTGTGTTCCTGCCGTTGATGGGCATCAGCCTCATTGGGTTCGTCGTCATCGATGTGGCGGTTGGGTCGCTGACGATGAAACGCAATGGGACTCACGCCTGAATGTAGGGCGGAAAGACTGTGGGATCGTCGCCTCAGGCTACGATCCCACAGTCATTGGAGAAGAGATGTGACTAGTGCGTGACCTTCTCTTTACTCGATGCGCCGGCCTTTCGTGTCTTGAGATTGCGCATAACGGCGCCGACCAGCGGATATGTCAAAGCGATAAGAGCCGCAACTGTAAGGACGAGCGATAGCGGCCGCTGGAACATGATGAGGAGATTGCCGTCTCCCATCGCTGAGGTCTGGACCAGGTACTTTTCGAGCAGAGGGCCGAGGACCAGACCGAGGACGAATGGAGCAGCTGGGAAATCGAACCGCTTCATGAAGTACCCGAGCAGTCCAGCGAAGAAGACGACCCACAGTGTGAATGTGTTGTTTCCCAAGGCGAACGCACCGACGAAGCTCATCATCAGTACGATCGGGTAGAGGAAGACGTATGGTATGCGCAGAATCTGAGCGAAGACCGGAGCCATCGGGAGATTGAGCACGAGCAGAATCAGGTTGCCGAAGAAGAAGCTGACAAGCAGACCCCAAACCAGGTCAGGTTCCTGTTCGAAGAGCAGCGGTCCAGGCTGGAGCCCGAAGATGACGAAAGCGCCGAGGAGGACCGCAGTCGTCCCGCTTCCGGGAATGCCGAGAGCCAAGGTAGGAATGAAGCTCGCGTTGGCAGCAGAGTTATTTGCTGCTTCTGGAGATGCGACCGCTTCGGGCGCGCCCTTTCCGATGAGATGTCGGAACCGGCTCACCTGCTTCTCTACTCCGTAGGCCAGGAACGTCGCCAAGGTGGCACCGGCTCCAGGTAGGACCCCGACGGAGAAGCCGAGAGCCGTCCCGCGTGCTGTTGCAGGAGCGGAGCGGGCGAGCTCTTCTTTGGTGACCAGCAGATCTTTGAAACGTGCACGAATGGGCTTTTCGCCGCCTCGGCGGATTTGATGAAGAACTTCACCGACCGCGAAGATTCCGATCATCACCGCAACGAAATCAAGGCCGGATAGGAGGTTTACACTGCCGAAGGTAAACCGCGCTGTGGAGAAGCCGGAAGCCACGCCGACCATTGATACGAGCAATCCGGCAGCGGCCATGGTGATGCCGCGCAGTATGTTCTCCCCGGCAAAAGATACGATTGTCGCCATTCCCAGCAGGATGATCGCCAGGTTCTCCGCCGGTCCGAAGTTGAGTGCGAATTTCGCGATCGGCTGTGCCAGAGCGATGAGTCCGATGAGGGAGACTATCGCAGCGAAGAACGACGCCAAGGCGGAGATTGCGAGTGCGGCACCCGCTCTCCCTTTTCGCGCCATCTGATACCCATCGAGGGTGAGAACGACACTCGATGAGTCGCCCGGGGTGGAGATGAGAATCGAACTGATTGAGGATCCGTACTGTGAGCCGTAGTAGATACCGGCCAACATGATGAGAGCGGTGACCGGTTCGAATGCCAGCGTCACTGGCAAGAGAATCGCCACACCAGTTGTCGAGCCGAGTCCAGGGAGCAGTCCGATGACGGTGCCGAGGAGAACTCCGACGAAGCACCACAGGAGGTTTTCGGGGCTGACTGCGGTTTCCAGCCCGAGCATGAGATTGTCGATCATGGAAATTCCTCAGATCAGTCCGAGCATGCCTGTCGGCAGTGGAACCGACAGTACGAGCCCGAAGACGATGTAGACGAAGACAGCTGCGCCGATCGTTGTGGCAGCAGAGGTCCACCATTTCTGTTTCTCGACGACGAGGAGGAGAAATAGGATCGCGGCAGCCAGAGAGATGATGAGGCCGGCGATAGGGATGAGCGCGAGGGCGACTCCGAACGTGATGAATATGTAGAAGGGGGCGCGATTGCGCTGTTTCTCCGTTCGACCAAAGGTATCGAGGTCGTCACCATTGCCCAGCTCAGATCGAGAGTCGGCGACGGCATCAATTGATTCGGCAGCCTGAGCTTCAATGTCCTCGACCGCCGACATGATTCGACCGCCGGAAGTTCCCACCCGGGCAAAGAAGAGGCGGAAGATCTCGGCCGTTGATGCGAGAAAGATGAACGCGCCGGTGAGAAACGGCAACATCCCCGGACCGACTTGGCCACCCTCGGCTGTGAGGCCGTAGCCAAAACCCACGACGGCGGCTCCGGCTCCGACAATGCCGAGAATCGACGTTCCGACGACATCGGCGACATCGGGCCTGTTCCGCGGCGGGTCCTTCAAAACTTCAGTAGTCGAACTCATCGGACAATCACCTCTGCGCTGCTGAGCTCATCGGTACCTGAGGTGATCCGGCTGTTCTCGGCCATGCGGACTACCAGATCGAAAGCGTGTGAGCTCGGACCGATTTCTGTTCTGCCTGTGCCGACGATGTTGTGGGCTGTGCCGTGAGCAGGAGTGGCGATTGGAATCGGTATCCCACCATGGACTGTGACGCCTTGGTCGAAGCCGAGTAGTTTCATCGCGATCTGCCCTTGGTCGTGGTACATCGTCACCACACCGTCGTAGTCACCGCCGACCGCCCGGGCGAAGAGCGTGTCGCACGGAAAAGGCCCCTCGACATCTATTCCGCGAGAACGAGCCAACTCAATAGCTGGGGCAATATCGTCGATCTCCTCTCTGCCGAACTTTCCGCCTTCTCCGGCGTGTGGATTGAGTGCGCATACTGCCAGTCGCGGTTTCGACGTGCGAGTCTGAGATACGACGCGATCGAGCAGTTCGATCGTCTCGAGCACTTTGCCGGCACTGATGCCGTCGGCAATCTCTGCGACCGGAACGTGAGAGGTGACTCGCGCCGTGACAAGCGATTCGATGAAATTGAGCTCAGAGGTGAAACCGGTAAACGCGAGCCGCTTGGCAAACCAGCGCAATTCGTCTTCCTCGGTCATTCCGGCTTGCCCCATCGCCCCTTTGTTCAGCGGTAGGAAGAGCACCCCATCCGCTTCACCGCCGGCACACAGGTCGAGTGCGGTGGAGAGGTCGGCAAGAGCGCGTTGTCCGGCGGCAATGCTGACCTCGCCGACGGGAATGACCGGTCCCTGGTAGGAAGTGCCGAGGAACTCTATGCTGTCGGGGTCGGGAATCGTTGTTCCCGCCGTGCGCGCGAAAGAGTCCAATTCGGCCTCTGTCGATGTGACGAGTAGGTGCGCACGGTCGCGGTTGGCGGGGTCGGCGAGAAGCCGGGCAGTGAGCTCAGGCCCCACACCGGAGAGGTCTCCAGGGACGAGAACGATTCGTGGCTGTGCTGAGATCATTGTCATTCTCCGATTGCTGCTCGCAGCTCTTTGTCGTTCTCAGAAAGGTAAGTCGCGAAGTCGTCGCCGTAGGCAGCGTTTGGCTGCATCATGTTGTCTTCGATGTAAGTCTTGTACGCGTCGGACTTCTCAAACTCTTTAGCCTTCTTGATCCAGTACTCTTTCGCTTCCTCGGGAATGTCTCCCGGAGCGATGACACCGCGGAACTGCGCGAAGGCAACATCGATACCTTGCTCCTTTGCCGTTGGAATGTCTTTGAGCTCGGGGTATTCGTAACGCTTGTCAGCCGCAGCACACAGCGGCTTGAGATCACCCGACTCGAGCTGGCCGGAGACTTCACCGGGATTGACCGAGATCGCTTCGACCTGGCCGCCGAGCGCGGCGGTGATGGCTTCCGCACCGGACTCGAACGGTACGCGGTCGAACTTCGCCTTGGTAGCCTTTTCCATCAGAGTGAACGTAATGTTGTCGAGTCCCGTTGCGCCGGAGATCGCGACGACGGTCCGCCCCTTCTTTCCCTTGTCTGTGAGGTCGGAGCAGGTGTCGAGCTTGGAGTCTGCCTTCGTGACGATGAGGGTGAAGTCATCGCCGAGCTTCATGATCGGTGTGAAGCTCTCATGGGTAAACTCAACATCCTGAACCGCAGGAAGGGCGAGCATCGCTGTCTCCGTGGCGAGTAAGTAGTTCGGGTCACCGGAACGGCCGAGGAACTCCGAATATCCCACGGCGCCCGAGCCGCCGTCGATGTTCTGCACCGTAATGGTTTTGCCCGTAGCCTCCTCCAGCCCCGAGGCGGTGGCTCGGCCTGCGATGTCGCTTCCACCTCCGGCCGCGAACGGCACGATCATCGTGACATTGCCCTTCGGTTCGAATTCCCCTCCAGACGCGTTCCCCGATGCTTGGCCGCAGGCGCTGAGACCCAAGGCAAGTGTTCCGGTCACGGCCGCGGTGGTGAGCAGATTCTTCGAATGCATTTCCATCTCCTTTGACAGAATTTTCTGTGGTGCCCGATTGTGCGTTGCGTGGTGGTGCTCTCAGGTGGGGTCGATGACAGGACTCAAGTCGTCGCGGACAGCGAGGCGCGCACCTCCTCGAGCCACCGGTCGGATTCCGGTGTTGCTCCGTCGAGTTGATCGACGGTATCGATGAGGAATGACAGGTTTCCGTGGTCGTCGAATTCTCGTTCGATCTCATCCGGATCTCGTTGCAGGATGACTTCGAGCATGCGAGCGTGCCGGGCTACATTGCCGTCGAGATCTTCGATCTCTCGGCGGGCCTGGTTGTTCAGTGCCATGCACATCTGCAGCTGCATCGCCATTGCCCGATAAGTCGATTCGATTCTGGCGTGCCCTGCGAGGCCGACGACTGCATAGTGAAACTCGAACCCGGCCGAGACCATATCGCCTTCGTCGCCGGTTTCGGCGATCCTTTCCATCTCCCGAAGCGTCTCGCGGCACCTTTCGACCCGATCTGGGGCGAGCTCGGGGTGGGTCAGCTTCATTGCCATTCTCTCGAGATCACGACGGAGAGTGGCGATCTCGAAGACATCGTGTTGAGTGATTGACATAATCCGTACGCCCTTGCGGGGAACGTGTTCTACGAGTCCTGAATGTGCCAATTCCTTGAGCGCCTCGCGGAGCGGGGGCCGTGAGATGCCGAGCTCTTCGCAGAGGCGTTCCTCAACGAGTCGCTCTCCCGGCAGGTAGTTCCCGGCGAGGATTGTCCGTTCGAGTGCTTGCCTGGCCAAGGTTGCCAAGCTGGGTTGGGATGGGATGAAAGATGCCACTTCCGAATAGATCCTCTTTTGTATACAGTAGTGTGAAGACTGTAACGCGGATCACACCCTTAAATCAATGGGTTGCCCACGCAGTGGTGGCGTGATTCCTACAGGATCGATGAAAATCTGAGGAGGAACGCATGAATGAGACCGAATCCGGGCCGACCGACGGAGCGGGGCCGCTTGCCGGGGTGACAGTTCTTGAACTGGGAGTGTTCATGGCCGGACCGTTTGCGACGATGCAGCTGGCCGACCTCGGCGCACGTGTGATCAAGATCGAGAACCCGATCGGCGGAGATCAGACACGGAGCACGGGGCCCTTCGTCAATGGGGAGAGCGCCCCCTACATGCTCATCAACCGCAACAAGGAATCGATCACACTCGATCTCAAGTCAGAGGTTGGTCAAGAAGCCTTCATGCGGTTGGCCGAGACAGCCGATGTCATCGTGGAGAACATGCGACCCGGCGTGATGCAGCGTCTCGGCGTCGACTATGAGGACGTTCGAGAACGTAACCCCGGCATCATCTACGCTTCAGCCTCCGGGTGGGGCCAGGACGGTCCGCTGGCGAAGCTGGCGGGTCTTGACATCATGGCCCAGGCTCGAAGCGGGCTTATGAGCATCACCGGCCAGCCCGACGCGCCCCCAGCAAAGGTAGGGGTGCCCATCTGCGATCTCACATCTGCGATGTACGTGGCCTTGGCACTCACATCGGCGCTCATCGAAAGAAATCGATCAGGGCAGGGGCAGTACATCGACGTCTCTCTCTTCGAAAGCGGGGTTTCCTATGCAGTGTGGGAAGCGGCGGCCTACTTTGTCGAAGGGAAGGTTGGCCGTCCGAACGGCTCCGCGCACCAGAACCAGGCTCCCTATCAGGCGGTCCACTCATCGGACGGATTTGTCACAATCGGAGCGAATACTCCACGGAATTGGGTGAGTTTCTGTCGGGGGTTCGGACTCGAGGAGCTGCTCGACGATGAGAGATTCAAAGAATCCTACGACCGGCTGGCTCATCGAGAGGCCCTCATCGCACTCATCGAAGAGAAGACTTCGAACATGACCACAGACGAGATTATCCAGGTACTCAACGAGGTAGGTGTGCCATGCGCTCCGATCAGTGATTATTCGCAGGTCTTCACTGACAATCATCTGGCAAGTCGTGACTTCTTCTGGGACTCCGAACATCCGGTCGCCGGTACGGTGCGACAGATCGGCTCACCCATGCGATTCTCTCGAACACCTGTAAGGCGTGGGTCGGCCGGTCCATCTCTCGGCGCGGACAATGCGCTGCTCGAAGACCTCGGGTTCTCGGAGGCCGAACTCGCTGATTTGAGATCACAATGAGGCGCACACAGGGAAGGGCATGATGATGGGCAATACAGCAGACAGCGGCGAGGCATCCGGAGACCTACTCGTCGACGTCGACGACGGAGTCCTCACTGTCACATTCAACCGGCCAGAGGCCCGCAATGCGATGACGTGGGACATGTATATGGGGCTTGCCGAGGCGTGTGCGAAGGCCGATAAGGACGATTCAGTTCGCGTCATGCTCTTACGCGGAGCAGGCGGGAAGGCTTTCGTCGCCGGAACGGATATTGCCCAGTTCGCCGAGTTCGACGGTGCCGCGGGCGTGGCCTATGAAAAGCGCATTTCCGAGGTACTCTCTCGTTTGCGAGGTGTGAATGTGCCGGTGATCGCGGCGATCGACGGATATTGTGTCGGTGGGGGACTGGGAATCGCAGCCTGCGCGGACGTGCGACTCGCGTCATCTAGGGCACGCTTCGGAGTGCCGATCGCCAGAACACTCGGTAACTGTCTGTCTGCGGACACGTTGAGGCTGCTTACCGAGCTGCTCGGCCGTGCCCGCGTGGTCGATATGCTGTTGCGTGCCAGGTTCATCGAAGCCGATGAAGCACTGAGTGCCGGTTTCGTCGGACTTGTGACTGACGACATCGCAGAGGCAGCGGCAGAGTGGGCGAGTACGCTCAAAGGCCACGCGCCGCTGACGATGTGGTCGGTCAAGGAAGTTGTGCGCCGGATCTCGGACTCGGGTGGGGCTGTCGATGACGAGGACATCGTCGAGTGGATCTATGGTTCGCAAGATTTCCATAATGCCGTGGGCGCCTTCATCGACAAGACTCCCTATGAGTGGCTCGGTCGTTGAACTGGGCTCGAAAGGTCAGGAATCGTAGGTTCGGATCACTTGGGAGTCGTCGCGGCGGAGATGACCGAGTTTCGCCGCTTCGGCGAATTTCTGCGCCGCCACAGGAAGGACGGCCAGGTCGATGTCGAGGGCGTCGGCAACTTCGGTGACGAGGGCGGTGTCCTTGACGAAGATGCCCACAGCGCTCGCCACTCGAGTATCGAGACCTTCGAGCATGCGAGGACCCCGATCACCGAGCATCCAAGAGTCGGCGGCTCCGGACGTCATCGCCTCGAGCACGGCCTTCTGGTCAAGTCCGAGCCTGTCGGCCAAAGTCAGGGCCTCCGCCGCAGCCACGATGTGCACAGCGCACAGCAGCTGATTCACCGCTTTGAAGGACTGGCCGTCGCCGATCCGCTCACCGCACTCGATGACCGTCCCGAGTGACTCGAGAACGTTCCGACGCGATTCGAGAACGTGCCTGGCGCCGGAAGCGAGCAGTCTCAGGGTTCCGTTCAGGACGCCAGCGATGCCGCCTGTGACAGGCACGTCGAGTACGACGATGCCGAATTCCTCGGCTCGTGTGGAGGCAAGACGGACTGCATCAGGTCCGACTGTGCTCATGATGATGAGGACGGATCCAGGTGACATGAGAGTGAGAAGCGGAGGAGCTCCCGTCTGCATGTCACCGTCGAGAGCCTGCGCAAGCTGAGCGCCGTCGGCGACCATGACGATCACCGTCGCCGCGGTCTCTGCCGACAGCGGACTCTCTTCCGTCGCCAGACCCTCTGCGCTGGCGTGAGCCCTGGGGTCGGGAAACGGATCGACCCCAGTAACGTTGAATCCGGCTCGTTGCATCCGAAGGGCCATGGGCAGGCCGATGGCACCCAGGCCAAGAAAAGTGATGTGTTCTGCGCTGACGGACATGGATCCTCCATTGGATCGATTCGCTGGTGTACTCGACTACGCGGAGTTGGGATTTCGACGGGGTTGAAGTGTTCAGTGGAAGTAGAGGCCGCCGTTGATACTCAAGGTCTGTCCTGTGATGTGTCCGGCTCCTTCGCTGAACAGGAACTCAACAGTGGCTGAGACGTCTTCTGGCACCGAAATGCGGCCGAGCGCGGTTGCCGCTCCCATCGCTGCACGGCGTTCGTCATCGAGTGGTCCGCCCATGATGTCGGTGTCGACCGGCCCAGGAGACACGGAATTCGCCGTCACCCCGTGAGGACCGAGTTCGAGGGCGACTCCGCGCATGAGTCCGACGATCCCCGCCTTGGCTGCGGCATAAGCGGTCTTGGAGAATGTTCCGCCGCCCTTTTGAGCAGTGACCGAAGACAGTCCGACGATCCGGCCCAATCCGTTCTTCGCCATAATGCGTCCGAATGCCTGCGTGACCAAGTGGGTCGACGTGAGATTGTTCGTGATCACCCGGGTCCACTCTTCGTCGGTGATCTCGAAGTAGGTCACAGACGACGAGACTCCGGCAAAGTTCGCCAGAGCGACGATTTGGGGCAGGTCTGACTCGAAGGCGGCGGCCGCCTCAGCGACCTCATCGGACGCAGTTACGTCGGCGCCTATGCCGAGCGCAGCGACGCCATACGATTTCGCTATCTCTTCGGCTAAGTCACCAGCTTGATCGTCGCGACGCGCGATGAGTCCGAGGTTCCAACCGGACTGTGCGAGGCGGTGAGCGGTGTGCCTGCCGATCCCGTTGGTGCTGCCGACGCCGGTGAGGACAGCCGTACGGTTTGAGGGAAAGGGGGCGCCCATTGAGAGCAGGGAGTTTGAACCAGAAGCAGTGGACGTCATGAGGATGCCATATCTTTCGTCGGTTGAGCCTGAGCGAGGAGTCCTTTGAGGTACGTTCTGTTCTCCGCACAGACTCCGAGGCTGTCGCCTCCGTACTGTTCCATGAGAAATGGGCCGTCGAAGCCGAGCTCCACAGCACGGGCGACCATTGCTCGGTAGTCGATGATTCCGTTTTGAAGTGTGGTCGGGTGGGACGTGAACCACGAGGCGTCGGCAGCTTCATCGCGTTGATAGTTCTTCATGTGCCAGTAGTTCGCGTGGGGCAGAGCGAGCTCGTGCATCTCTCGCCAGTCGTCGATGGGACGGCGCAGGCGGATGAGGTTTCCGATGTCGGGGTTGAGACCGACATTGTCGAGCCCGATCTCCTCGATGAGGCGAACCGCAGATTCGGCTGTTCCAAGATAGGTGTCTTCGTACATCTCCAACGACATCGGCAGCCCCACCTCGGCGGCATGCTTGCCCAGCTCCCGCAGTCGGCGTACCGCGAGTGCCCGGACGTCAGGGTCGGTAGGGTCTTCCCAGCCCTTCGCTGTCCAGAACCACAAAGCCTTGCGCTGAGCCGAGGAGAAGGGCTGGTGAAGTCCCGTGGAGAAGATCTGACACCCGAGTTCAGCTGCGGCATCGATTGTTCGGTGCGCGTAGTCGAGGTTCGCCGCTCCGTGGTCGGGGTCGATGATCGACTGGCGTTGGACATGGACGGAGGTGAGTTCGACTCCCGCCGAAGCAGCAAGACGCTTGAGAACGTCGCGTCGTTCGGGGGTGAGGTCGGCCGGACGGATATGGCTGTCGGCGATCTCGAGCGCCGTGAACTCCAGGCTGGCCAGAGCAGAGAAGATTGTGGCCCAGGACGCGGGGTCGGCTGCCGTCAGCGACTGTCCACTGCGGTCAGCAGGGGGGAAGCCGTGCATGCAGCAGGCGATCGTGTGCTCGGTTGGATTCATGGGTCCTCGTGGTTGTCGGGTGGGGGAGGAGGGTCTTCTACGAGTGCTCGGTGAGCGACCATTCTGACGTGGTGGCGCATAGCCGCTTCCGGTGCAGTGGGGTCCGGCGACGCGAAAGCCTCGACGATCGCCCGGTGTTCGGACAGAGCTTCGCCGACATCCGTGATGCCGTGCGGCAGTGCCTGCCGGAGACGGTGCACTTGAGCGCCGAGGTCCTGCGACATCTTGACCAGGTAGCGGTTGCCGCAATGTTCGAGAATCCTGTCGTGAAAGTCTCGGTCACGGGCGAAGTATTCCTGCGCGGCGCTCACCTGGACCCGCCGCACCTCTTCGGGACTGTCAGAGGATTCGGTGGCGTACTTTGCGGTCTCGCGAACTTTGTCGCCGGCCTTTTCGTGCGCGGCGTGAGCCGCTTCGAGTGAGCGCAGCAGCTCGTCATCGGCCGGTGTCGCCAGTTTCGTTGCGGCGGTCTCCACTGTCTCGCGGGCAACGAAGAGCTCCTGCAACTGTCCTCGATCCAAAGGAGGCGAAACGCGGTAGCCGCGCAAGGCTTCGCGGACAACGAGACCGGTGCGTTCGAGGTCGACGAGTGCTTCTCGCACCGGCGTCGGGGAGACATTGAGCTGCCTGGCCAATCCGTCGATAGACATTCTTTCGCCTGGCGAAATCTCACCGGTGAGAAGGATTTCGAGGATGTGCTCGTAGACAAGATCGCGGAGTCCACGGCGTTCGATGTCTGCGCGGGGAATTGAAGGCTGTGCATTCATGATTTCAGCATAATGACATCGGCGAGTTCGTCGAGGATCTTCGACAGTGAATGGGGGTCGTGGGCGAAGCGGCCGAGGAAGAGGCCGTCGACGGCGAAGCCGAGTTCTGTGAGGAGCCCAGGTCCTGCGCTGCCGCCATAGATGAGGCGGAAGTCGAGGGCGGGAAGTTGGTTGCTGGAGCGGACGGCCTTGCATACTGCGGTGATGTGAGCAGGGTCGGCGGGTTGGGGTGCACCGATCGCCCACATCGGCTCGTAGGCGATGACGACGGCACCTCGAGTCGGCAGGCCGTCGGTGAGGGCGGACAGCGCTGAGTGGATCTGGGTGACAACTTCGGCAGCGGCTGCTTCTGGGGAACCTTCGGCTTCCTCGCCCACGCACAGAATCGGGATCAGGCCGTGCCGCATTGCCGCGGCGGTCTTTGCACGGATGACTGCTTCGGTCTCGTGGAAATGGCGGCGACGTTCGGCATGGCCGACTTCGACGTAGCGGCAGCCCAGTTCAGCGAGTACGGCTCCGGAGACCTCTCCTGTCCACGCGCCGGCGTCTTCGGCTGAGAGATTCTGGGCGCCGACCTGCAGGGGACCGGTGAGGTCGAGGCAGGCTGGAATCGACGGGAATTGAGGAAGGACAACGAGCTCGGCTGTTCCTGAGGTAAACATCGAATGCGCGTGGGTGAGCTCGTTGACAGTGATGGCCCAATCTGTCGTCTGGGCGTGAGACATGTACATCTTCAGGCTGGTTCCGATGAGCCAGTCTGGGAGCGGAGACAATAGAGAAGACTCGGTTGTGCCGACCATCGGTCACTGAGACTCGTAGGCGCTGATCTGTGCCAATTTCTCGTTCGACGCGCTCGTCGGATCAAACGTGTAGCCGATCCATTCCCGAGCCAGACGGCGGGCGAGTTCGAGCCCGATGACACGTTGACCCATGCAGAGGACCTGTGCATCGTTTGACAGAACGGAGCGTTCCACGCTGAACGAATCGTGGGCTGTGGCCGCTCGAATTCCCTTTACCTTATTGGCCGCGATCGCCACACCGAGTCCGGTCCCGCAAATGAGGATTGCACGGTCGGCATCTCCTCGAGCGACCAACTCTGCAGCAGTTGTCGCGATTGACGGATAGAAAGTGTGCGACTGGGAGTCGACGCCGACGTCTAGCACTGACGCGATGCGTTGGTCATCTCCCAAGTCAGACTTGATGACCTCCTTGTAGTCGAATCCCGCATCATCGGATCCGATGACTACTCGCAGTGTCATGGTCGGGCCGCCTTTCGTTCGGTGCTGTCGGGGTGAATGATTTTGTCGCCAGTGGGCGCGGCGCTTGAAGATGCGTGAGAGGTCAGGCGGTCGGCAATGGACTCGGCGATAATCGCCAGTGAGACCGCACCCGGGTCCGGGGTGCCGACGCTTCGATCTCCGTGGGCGCGGGCTCGACCTCGTTTGGGGACGAGATCGGCGGTGGTGCGGGCTGCTCGAGTCGCTGCATGAGCGGCGCGAGAGGTCGCTTGAACGAACGTCGAACTCCTGGACACGTTGTTGCCGGATCCGATACTTCGTGAGAACTCTGTCGCCAACGGTACGAGCGCATCAAGTAAAGTTTTGTCTCCGATGTCAACGCCTCCGAACGAGCGGACCTCACCGACCACTGCCATGAGAGCAGCGGAGATGTCAGGGGGGTCAGGGACTCGGTCCCCGGCGAACCCATCAGCGAGCGTGGAGATGATCCGTCCCCAAATGGCTCCAGAAGTGCCTCCGCCGACATCGGCCCAAGCCTCGCCGGTTGCGCGGATCACCTCTGCGGCGCTGCAACCGCGGTTCGTGGCCTCGGCTGCGGCGAGTGCTGCGGCTTTCGACCCACGCTGCATGCCGATCCCGTGGTCACCATCGCCGGCAACGCTGTCGAGACGGCCGAGCTCGCCGGACGCATTGTCGAGGACGCCTGCGATCTGTTCGACGGCATCGGAGATCTCTCTTCCGAGCCGTCTGGATGCTGGCGACGCGTGAGGCGACGCAGGTACCGAGGCGGAATCCGCAGGATCTTCGCCCTGGAGCTCCTGCTGCGCGAACTCCGACTGGCGATTGAAGCTTCCGAGCTCGCCGCGAGTGAAGGCCGCCGAGGAGCATGGTGCCTCCCACAGCTGTTCAAGTTCATCGTCGAGCCAAAGGAGGGTCAGTGAGAGTCCCGCCATGTCGAAGCTCGTACAGAATTCACCGACTTCCGGATCGACGAGTTCGTATCCGGCTTCCCTCAGCAGGGGGTCGATGAGGCCGTAGAGAAGGTAGAGCTCTTCGTACTTGACGGTGCCCAACCCATTGAGGATGGGAACGACTCGTCGAGACGAGTCAGGCGCCTCGTCTAGGAGCCGTGAGACGAGCAATTCGGCCAGCTGAATTGCTGTGGGGAGTGGAACTTCGTCGATGCCGGGTTCTCCGTGGATGCCGAGGCCGACCGCCATGCTGCCTTCAGTGACGGTGAAGAGCGGCTCATCGGCTCCGGGGAGAGTGCATCCGGAAAACGCGACTCCGATCGACCGAGTGCAGCGATTGGCGACTCGGGCGAGACGCTCGACCTCGTTCAGCTCGAGACCGGCTTCCGCAGCGGCGCCGGCAATTTTGAATACGACGAGATCTCCAGCGATGCCTCGGCGCTTGTCGATCTCGTCTCGGGACGCGCTGAAGATGTCATCGGTGACTACGACCGTGCGAGTGTCGATGCCTTCAGTGCGCAGCTGTTGCTGAGCCTGATCGAAATTGAGGACGTCGCCCGCATAATTGCCGTAGCTGAAGAGGATGCCTCGTCCCTGGTCGCAGCTGCGGGCGACTGACAGGATCTGTTTCGCCGAGGGCGAGGCGAAAACGTTGCCCATCGCGGTCCCGTGTGCGAGGCCAGGGCCGACCAAGCCGGAGAAAGCAGGAAAGTGGCCGCTGCCGCCGCCGATGACCAGGGAGACCGTCGGTTCATGACTCTTCGTTGAACGCACGACGCCGCCGTTGACTGCTCGCACCCACCGGGACGAGGCGAGCGCGAAGCCGCGCGACATATCTGAGACGAAGTTATCCGGGTCGTTGAATAATCGGGTCACGAGTTCTCCCTTGAACTGATTCCTATTTCATAGATCCTATAGGATCAAAATGAAAAC
The DNA here is from genome assembly GCF_051172395.1 of Brevibacterium sp. H602. NCBI lineage: Bacteria > Bacillati > Actinomycetota > Actinomycetes > Micrococcales > Brevibacteriaceae > Brevibacterium > Brevibacterium sp. H602. The sequence goes on from NZ_JBPIZD010000002.1 coordinate 77,855, forward strand.
GAAAAGGTGGCCGGCGGGCGAATCATGTCGACCTACGAAAGAACGCCCCGCGATTCTGTTTCGAATCGGGGACGCTCTTTCAGTTGGAGGTGCTCAGCTCCAGTGCGAAGCGGATCGAGTCCGCATACTGTCGCGGAACTGTCCCGTTGACTTCTCCAACAGCTCTCCGGTGCCCCAATCGAGCACGACGCCGTATTGGCGGATGACGTCGTGGACGGTGATCTCATTAGCGCGGTAACGGCGGGCCACCTCGGCGGGGTCGGCTTCCAGCCAGGACGCACGTTCGGAGCGGATCCGTTCCCGCTCCGTCGCTGTCGCGGTCTCATCGATCTCGTACTCATCGAGTTCGGCATCGATCTCACGGATGACGACGCCGTAGTCTTTCGCCGCTCGATCGATGGAGACATAGCCGTCGATGACGTCCTCGAGCACCTCGGCAGTCGGCCGATCCAGCGGGTCACCGAAGCCACCACCTCCGGCGCTTGGTCGTTCGAACGTGTCACCGGGGCTGATGGCTACATTTGAGAACGTGGCACCCAAGTAGCGCGGGTTCTCTGACGAAGGATTGAGCCAGACTCCATGGGGGATCGACGGCAGTCCGCCATTGATGCCCCACGTCGTCGACCGCCCGCGGTCGCAGCAGTAGCTCATCACTGCACCGGTCGCATCGGTGAGGATGCCGCCCTTATTCACGCCGCAACCACCGCGGAACCTGCCGGGACCTCCGGAATCGATGTTGATCGAGTGCTGAGTGGTGACAACGGGAGTCAGTCGCTCTTGACCTTCAACTGGTTGGACCGCAAGCCCAGTACCGAAGACCGGAGACGTCGCGGAGGAGCCGTCCTTCGTCGACCGGCCGCCCCAGCCGCCTGCCATCCAGTCGTACCACATGAAGTACGGGCTCGATTCGGTCCTGGCATCATGCCCACCGACGAGCAGATACTCGAGGTTGAATGCACACGCCATCGCGCGTTCGGGCATGATGTGGGACCACAGTTCGAAGATCGCGTTCATGACCTTCTCGTACGGGCCCGAACAGAACCCGGTCACGGCATGCGGCCAGCCAGCGTTGACGACGGTGCCCTCCTCACCGATCTCTGCGGTCACCGCCTGGTAGAACCCGGAGTTGAGCGGAACCTCGGGGAAGAACGTCTTCGTTCCCGCGTAGATCGCAGAGAAAGTCGTCCCGTAGCCGGAGTTGAGGAACGTTGAGACCGCCTCAGCGGATCCCGTGAGGTCATAGTGGATACCTGTCCCGTCGAGCGTGAGCTTCACCCGGATCGGAGCCAGCCCCTCGCCCTTAGCCGGATCGCCGTCGAGAAAGTCGACTGTCTCCCACTCGCCCTTCGGCAGATCGCCGAGGCTGGCGAGCACGGTGCGGCAGACATAGTCCTGCGTCTCCTGCATCGCATCGAGGACCGTGTCCTTCGAATATTTGTCGACGAGGCGGAGCACTTCGCGTTCGCATACAGCTGTGGCCTCGGCTTGGGCGTTGAGATCGCCGAGGGCCTGATCGGGAGCGCGCGTATTCGACACGAGCAGCTGAGCCACATCGTGGAGGAACCGGCCCTTGTGCCAGACCCGAAGCGGGGTGATACGCAGACCCTCACCGAAGTGCTCACTGGCAGAGACATCGAACGAGCCCGGGACGGACCCACCGATATCGGCCCAGTGTCCTTTGTTCTGCGCGAAGCCGATGATTTCGTCATCAGCGAAGATCGGGCGAATGAAGCTGACGTCGTTGAAGTGGGTACCGCCTCGATAGGGGTCGTTGATGAGGAAGACGTCACCAGGGTTGATGTCGTCGCCGAACTCCTCCATGACGGCCTTGCACTGAAAATGCAGGGTGCCGACGTGGACGGCGATGTCTGCACTTCCTTGCATGACAGTGTTGCCGTCGCGGTCGCAAAGTGCCGACGAGAAGTCACGTGAATAGATGACGAACGAATAGCAGGTCCGCAGGATCTGTTCGCTCATGAGGTCGACGCTGGTCGCGAATGCGTTCTTGAGTACTTCGAATGTCACCGGGTCGAGCGTGGACGTCGACTGTTCCGTTGTTGTGGTCATGGGTCTCTCCTCACAGGCCGTTCTGTGTTGAATTGTTCGCAGCTGACAGCGCGGGCTCTGCAGTCTCTGCCGTCAGCGCGATGCGGATGTTGAACCACTCGTCGATCACGGCGGACGAGTTCGGCGGGATGACGGTGGTCGAGTCAATCTGGTTGAGGATCGCCGGTCCGATGAACGCAGCTCCCGAGGGCAAGTTCTCCCGCTGGTAGACCGGCGTCGAATGCCACTGACCGTCGAAATAGACGTCGCGGACCTCGAGCGGCTCACCGGGATCTTTGCTGCTGACAGGGGTCGGTTTGAAGGTCGGCTTCGGCGTCTTCCCGAGTGCCTTGAGGTGGAGTTGGTAGATCTCGACCGGGGTGTCATCCTGCCGGAACGCGTACTGCTTCTCGTGTTCCTCGTGGAAGAGTTGGACGGCCTCCCGCAGTGCGTTCGGGCCGGAGCCCATCTTCACCTGCAGCGACCGCCACTGGCCGTGGTAACGCATCGAGATGCCACGTTCGAAGACCGAGTCTTCCTCGGCGACTTTCTCATGCCGCAGTCGATCACGACCTTCGAGTTCAAGTTCGCGGAAGTGCTGTTCGACCGTTTCTGCGTCTGCGGAGTCCGCGACACCGGTGAACATCTGCGACAGGTCGTGCTGGATGTCGACGAGGAGGCACCCCAGCGCCGAGGTGACTCCCGGGCTGGGCGGAACGATGACAGAGGGGATGTTGAGTTCGCGAGCGACGTCCGCCCCGTGCAGTGCACCGGCTCCGCCGAAGGCGATGAGTGCGAAGTCCCGGGGGTCGAGCCCGCGACGGATGGACACGAGGCGGACCGCATCTGCCATGTTCGCGTTGGCCACCTGGGCGATGGATTCGGCCGCGGAGTCGACATCGAGGCCGAGCGGATCGGCGATCTTCTCCTTGATCGCTGCCCGTGCGCTCTCCCGGTCCAGCGTCATCTCGCCGTCGGCGAGGTCGGTGCCCAGACGATTGAGGGCGAGGTTCGCATCGGTGTTCGTCGGCTGATCGCCGCCGCGGCGATAGCAGACCGGACCGGGAGCGGCACCGGCCGACTGCGGCCCGTTGCGCAGGGAGCCGGCGATGTCGATGTGGGCCAAAGAGCCGCCGCCGGCGCCGATGGTGAGTACTTCGATGCTCGGGAAGACGATGGGGTGGCCGTATTCGACTTCCCATTCGTTCGTCTCCCGCAGTTCGCTGTCGGCGATGAGTGAGATGTCCGTCGAAGTGCCGCCCATGTCGAGTCCGACGGCATTGGCATGACCGCACTGCTCGGCCACGTGCTGAGCGGCGATCGCGCCGGCGGCGATTCCTGAGGCCGCGAGTCGCACCGGGAACCGCTTGACCATCTCCGAGGTCATCGATCCACCACCCGAATGGAGGAGAAGGAGTTCTCCGGCATAGCCGTCCTCGGTCAGGTTGGAGTCGAGCTGTTCGACGTAGCCGGATACCAACGGACCAAGAACGGCATTGGCGACAGTCGTGTTGAACCGGTTGTGTTCGAAGATCTCCGGCAGCACCTCGGCCGAGGTGGAGATGCTGGCTCCGGGGAGCTCCTCGGAGAGGATCTCGCGCATCCGGATCTCGTTCGCGGCGTTCGCATAGGAGTTGACGAAGCAGACGGCCACGGTGTCGGCACCGCGCTTCTTCAGCAGGCGGCCGAGCTTCCTGGCCTCGTCTTCGTCGAGCTCGGTGACGATGTTGCCCGCGTAGTCGATGCGTTCCGTGACCTCAAAACGGTCACGGCGACGAATATAGGGGCCGGATACATCGGAATAGGCGTCCCACAGATCGTCCTTCGTACCATCGCGGATCTCAATGACATCGCGGAAGCCCTTGGTCGTCACCATCGCTGATTTGGGAAATCTGCGAGTGATGAGCGCATTGGTGGCAACTGTCGTGCCATGTGAGAAGAGCTCGACCTGGCTGAGGTCGATGTTCGCCCGCTTCACTCCGTTGAGGACAGCCTCCATGGGGTTGTCCGGGGTGGACGGGACTTTCGTCACCCGCATTGTCTGGGTGGATTCGTCGAATACACAGATGTCGGTGAACGTTCCGCCGACGTCAACTGCGACGCGTAGATCTGCCACGGTCATCTCCTTTGATTGTGGTTTCCCTCATAGCCTGGCCTTCGATGATCGGGCCGGTCAATGGAGCAGACGAAGGAAAAGACGGCTAGATTTGTAAGAATCACAAAGCCGTGCCGACGGCGCGGAATGATGCAGCAGGCGAGTGGGAGCAGAGGTGAAATTCGATGGATTCGAGCCGAGACGCCCTGGCACGAGAGCGGATCTTCGATGAACTTTTGAGCGCGATGAATTCTGCAGATCCGCTTGAATCGGCGCTCTCCCGGGTAGCGCGGATGAGTCGGGGCGCAGGTCTCGTCATCAACGAACTCGGCGAAGTCGTCAGGTCCGTCGGTTCCGCCCCGGTCCACCTCATCGCCCGGTGGACTCAGGAGGAGGTCGTCGGTCCGGCGACACCAGCGGGCTGGGCCGAGTCGACGTCCGGTGCGATCGGCCGCTGGAAGGTGCACGCTCGGACAGTGCGACTACGCAGTCGCGCCCATGTCATCGTCTTCGCCGTCCACGCCGATGACGAAGAGGCCGGTACTGCCGGCAGCGAGCGCAGAAGTGGAACTGGGGAGGGCAGAGCTGGCAGCGGCACGGGCACCACCCACCCTTCCGCTGAGGTGATCCTCGATGTTCTGTCCAAACTTCTGCGCGCCTTCGAGGGATTCGAGTCCTTTTCGATCAGCAATCGACGGGAGGAATCGTCGCGGGTTCTGCGCGACTTGGAGGCCGGTGTCTCTCCCGGTCGCGAACCGGCGCTCTGGCGGGTCCTCGAGACCTTCGGCTTTGCGGCCTACGAGCCGATTCGCGCCCTGCGCCTCCGCATCGACGCCTCCGACTCGGGGCATGGGAAACCGACCCCGAACCCGGGGCGCGGCCTGGTCATCAAGGATTCCGGGCACGTCAGTTCGATGGTCGAACGGACCGCGCTGTGTACAGCAGACTTCGATATCGAGGGTAGCCTCGACGATTTCGGCCTCATCGGAGTCGGGGTCTCCGGACTCTTCACGGCACTCAGTCAGGTACCGGAGATGCTGCAGACGGCGGACGTGGCGCTTGCCTCGGCGGGGGAGTCGAGGTTCGCTTTCGTCGATCGCATGCGCCCGATCGAATGGGCGGCGGCCCGCATGAGTTCACGATTCGACCGCCGCCTCGTCGCTGCTTTCCTCAACCCGATAATCGCCAAGCCCGAATCTTCCACCACACTGCGCACCTACGTGGAAAGCGGCGGCAACATTTCTGAGGCTGCAGGTCGGCTGCATGTGCACGAGAACACTGTGCGTTATCGAATCGGGCAGATCGAGAAGGTATTGGGCGCACGCCTCACCGATCCACGGACCGCGGCGGAGATCGTCCTCGCTCTGCAATGCCTCGATACGGCCGAACACGCGTAAGCTGAGACCATGCCCCGTCACCTCCTGACCTCGACGCCGCCGAACCCCGACCCTCGCCGAGGGGGTCCCGCCGGTGACGACGTAAACGGCGCCGACACAGCTGCCGCGCCCAAACAGCACCCCAAGGGTCCCGTCCGCGGTCGTGGGGCACTGCTCGCACTCTTCGCCGTCCTCCTCGTCGCCTGGGTCGGCATCTCCGGTGTCGGAGGTCCGTACTTCGGCAAGATCTCCGAGGTCGCCACGAACGACCGCTCATCGTTCCTCCCCGAGTCCGCCGAATCGACCCGAGCACAGGAGATCATCGACCGCTTCAGTGACGCCGACTATGTCCCCGCCATCGTCGTTCTCGAGAACACGGACGGCCTCACCGACGACGACTCCGTGGCCCTCGACGACGTGGCGAAGGAACTCGACGACGACGGTCTGCTTGCCGCCGACGCCTCACCGGTCATCCCCTCGGACGACGGCGACGCCCTCCAACTCATCCTCCCCGTCTCCTCCGACACCACCGCCGATGACGTCGAGAAGATCAGAGACGTCATCGCCAACACCTTCCCGACCGCGAATGCCGCCGATGCGACGCCGGATGAGTCCGGCAACGTCGCCACCCCGGCCACGGTTGCCGATGTCTACGTCACCGGCCCCGCCGGGTTCGCCGCCGACCTCACCGAGGCCTTCGCCGGCATCGACGGGATCCTCCTGCTCGTCGCCCTCATAGCAGTCTTCGTCATCCTCGTCATCGTCTACCGCTCTCCGCTGCTGCCGGTCATCGTCCTCTTCACCTCGGTCGCGGCGCTGTCCGCGTCGATCTTCGTCATCTGGCATCTCGCCGACGCCGGGATCCTGCTCATCAACGGCCAGGTCCAGGGCATCCTCTTCATCCTCGTCGTCGGCGCCACCACGGACTATTCCCTCCTCGTCGTGGCCCGGTTCCGCGATGCCCTGCAGGCCGAGCCGGATCGTGTTCGGGCCGGGCTCGCTGCGCTCAAGGGCGTGGCCGAACCGATCGCGGCCTCCGGAGGCACCGTCATCGCCGGCCTCCTGGTCCTCCTGCTCACCGACCTCGCGTCGACGCGCGCCCTCGGCCCGGTCGCGGCCATCGGGATCGTCGTTGCCATGCTCGCGGCGCTGACCTTCCTGCCTGCCGCGCTCGTCATCATCGGTCGTGCCGTGTTCTGGCCGTTCCGACCCCAGGTGGCGACCGCCGAGGTGGGGCTCCGTAAGAAGGGAATGTGGGCCCGGATCGCGGGTGGGATCGCCGCGCGACCGCGCCTGATCTGGATCGGACTCGTCATCCTGCTGGCTCTGCCGCTCATCGCGGTGCCGCAGTTCAAGGCCTCCGGGGTCGCGCAGAGCGAGTTCGTGCTCGGCGAATCCGAGGCTCGTGACGGCCAGGACGTCCTGGCCGAGCATTTCCCAGGTGGGTCCGGAACTCCGACCCAGGTCGTGCTCGATGCGAACGAACTGAGCACTGCCGCCGAGGCGGTCGGCCGCCTCGGCGGGGTCGGTTCGATGACCGTGGCCGCTGAGGATTCCCCGAGCGGAACCATCGGGATCGACGAGGACGGAAAGCTCCAGCCCCCGCAGGGTGGCCCGGGCAGCGGCGCACCGGATGCTGCCGGCGGCTCGGCGGCGATCGATCCCACCGAGGTCGACGGTCAGGTCCTCCTCGAAGTCACCCTCTCCGATGCGGCGGACTCCCTGGCTGCCGAGACGACGGTGACGGAGATCCGCGAGGCCGTCCACGACGTCGACCCCGATGCACTGGTGGGCGGGCAGACCGCGGTCGACCTCGACACGAACAACACCGCCGAGGCGGACCGGACCCTGGCGATCCCGATCATCCTGGTTGTCATCACGGTCATCCTCATCCTGCTGTTGCGGTCCCTGTTCGCGCCGCTGCTGCTCGTGGTCCTGACCGTGCTGTCCTTCGGCACCGCGCTGGGAGTCTCGGCGCTCGTGTTCAACCACCTCATCGGATTCCCGGGCGCCGATCCCTCGGTGCCGCTCTACGCCTTCGTCTTCCTCGTCGCGCTCGGCATCGACTACAACATCTTCCTCATGTCCAGGGTGCGCGAGGAGTCGCTCAAGGTGGGCACAAGGGCAGGCGTGCTCAAGGGGCTCGTGGCGACGGGTGGGGTGATCACCTCGGCGGGCGTGGTGCTTGCGGCGACCTTCGCGGCACTCGGGGTCATCCCGATCATGTTCCTCGTCCAGCTCGCCTTCATCGTCACTTTCGGCGTGCTGCTCGACGCCATCCTCGTGCGCTCGCTCGTCGTCCCGGCGCTCGTCTACGACATCGGACGCGGAGTGTGGTGGCCGTGGCGGAAGCGGATCCCGCAAGACTGAGCCGGGCGGGGATCGGGCGAGCCGCCTCGGCGAGGTCGAACCGATGATGAAGGGCCGACGGCGGCAACACGATACCCCCGGAGTGAGACCGGAGTCCGGGCGACTCTGCTCAATCTCTCCAGCCGGGGGTACGTTGGGGATGTGCCGGGTACTGACGCCGAGGGGTGGTCGACGGGCCCCGAATCTGGGGCCAGTAATATCATTGAACTACTATTCTGTTGACTATGCAACAAAAGTGTGGCATGACACATCGACGAGCGGGGGCGGACCGATGGACAAGACGACTCCTGTGAGCAGCATGATCAGGCAGAACGGCCCAATCAAGATCGCGGCCTGGCGTCTGATGATGGAGAAGTATCAGGACTTCTATACGAGGTTCGTACACGAGTTCCGGACACGGCACGGGCTGACCGTGAACGAGTTCGACGTGCTCATCAACGCCCGACCCGAGGCCCAGGTGCGCCATCGAGACCTGCTGCGCAGCCTCGTGATCAGCCGCAGCGCGCTCAGTCGATTGCTCGGCAAGCTCGAGGATCGTGGCTTGGTCACGCAAGAGCCCGACCCGGAGGATCAGCGCGGGGTGCTCGTCGCCCTGACCGAGGAAGGACTACGGCTCTGCGACGAGGCGGCCGCGACGAATGCGGAGATCATCTTCGCCAGTTTCGCCGGGCTCACGGATGCCGAGGCCGACGTGATCTTCGAGCTCGTCTCGAAGATCTGCCCGGTCGAGTAGGGGAGCGGGCGAGCGGCATTCGCGCGGAACTGTCCCCCTCCCCGCCCGCCGCGAAGAGGGCTACGATGTGGCCATGAGCAACGTCGAGACCCGCCCCGATCAAGTGGTCTGCAAGGCTGGGGGACTGCCCGGGCCGGCCTGCGACCAGCAGGGACGTTCCCCAGTCGAGATCATCACCTCCCGCGACGTGCCGCTGGGTGGGCCCCGAGCGATGACCGTGCGGCGGACCCTGCCGCAGCGTCAACGTTCCCTCATCGGCCCGTGGTGCTTCGTCGACCACTACGGACCCGCCGATGTCTCGGTCACCGGCGGCATGGACGTCGCCCCGCACCCGCACACCGGACTGCAGACCGTGAGCTGGCTGTTCGAAGGCGCCATCCAGCACATCGACTCCGGCGGCAACGCGGGCCTCGTGATGCCCGGCGAGGTCAACCTCATGACCGCCGGCGCCGGCATCTGCCACTCCGAGGTCTCGACCGAGGAGACCACGACCCTCCACGGCGTCCAGCTGTGGCTTGCCCTGCCCGAGGCCACCCGCCACCAGCCCGAACGCGAATTCGAGCACTTCGAACCCGCCCCTGTCTCCTTCGCCGGCGGAGAGATGCTCGTCTTCCTCGGCCGCCTCGGCGAAGGTTCCTCACCGGTGCACACGCACACCCCGCTGGTCGGCGTCGAGATACGCCTCGATCCGGGCGCAACCGTCGACCTGCCCGTCGATCCGCGGTTCGAGCACGGCCTCCTCGTCGATTCGGGCGATATCGCCCTGGAGAACGTCGATCTGCCGGTCGCGTCGATCGGCTATACGGGCATCGGCGTCGACGAACTGCGCATCGCCAACCACGGCGAGGATCCCGGCCGGGTCATCCTCCTCGGCGGCGAACCGTTCCCCGAAGAGATCGTCATGTGGTGGAATTTTGTCGGCCGCACCCACGATGAGATCGCCCGGTACCGCGAGGAATGGCAGGCCGAAGGTGACCGCTTCGGCGCCGTCGACGGCTACGTCGGCAAGGGCGGGCCCGGTCAGAACGCCGACGGCATGGGAAGGCTCCCCGCGCCGAGGCTGCCCGACGTCACGATCAGACCGCGGAAGAATCCGCCGCCCCAGGTCCAAGGTGGACCCGCGGAATAGAGCCGTGCCGAATTCCGCTCCACCCAGTACCAGCAGAGCACGACGAAAGGGTTATCGCCATGGTGAAGACATTCGAGGACAAGACCGGCGCCGAGGTGACCGTGTCGATCAACGAGGCCACCCGGTCCTATGACATCGCCGTCGCCGACGGCACCGTCGCCGGCCACGCGTATTTTCTGCCCGGTCCCGACCCGGAGACCGAACGCATCTTCCACCACACCGTCGTCGACGAGCAGTTCGGCGGTCGCGGACTGTCGAAGTTCCTCGTCGCCGAAGCGCTCGATGATTCCCGTGAGCGTGGTGTGACCGTCGTGCCCGTCTGCCCGCTCTTCGTCAAGAAGCTGCAGGAGACCGGTGATGACTACGCGGCACAGGGCGGAAAGTACCGCAATGCGACGGGTGCCGACATCGACATCGTCAAGCGACAGGCGTGAGTGACGGCATGAGCAACGCGAGTCGACCATTCATCGACAAGATCCACCCCGAGAACTACAAGGCGATGGCCCAGGCGGCCGCGGCATCGCGGAAGGCCTCGCGTGCCGCAGGACTCGATGACGGGCTCATCGAGCTCGTGAACACACGGGTCTCGCAGATCAACGGTTGCCGCACCTGCCTGAGCATCCATGCTCCGGCCGCACGGAATGCCGGAGTCTCTCAGCTCAAGCTCGATGTGCTGCCGAGCTGGCACGAGGCCGAGATCTTCACTGATCAGGAGTTCGCGGCCCTGACCCTGGCCGAGTCGCTGACCGTGCTGGACAAGATGGAGGATCGCGATGCGATCGCCGCGGACGCGGCCCAGCATCTGACAACCGAGCAGATCTCGGCGATCGAGTGGTCGATCATCCTCATCAACGCGTTCAACCGCATCTCGATCGCCAGCGACCACCCGGTGTTCGGAGCTCAGCAGGACTGAGTTTTTGCGGGCTCTCAGAAGGAAGCATCGTGTCGTTGCAGCCGGACGCTTTGTGTTTTTGGCAGCCGCGACTCAGTTGATGATCTCGGCGCTGTCGTCGTCGAGAAGGGCCGCGAGTTTGTCCCGCCATGTCTGCAGCTCCTCAGGGGTCATACGCGGCCAGCCGTCGACCTCGCGAATCACCCTGAGCGGTTCGGCGCTTCTGTAGGACCGGGTGGGATTGCCCGGGAACTTCTTGTCGGTGACGTTGGGATCGTCCTCGAAGTCACCGGTGGGCTCGACCTCGTAGACATGCGGCGTTCCGTCGAGGGCGGCGACCTGGGCGGCGAGCCCTGCCCCGTCGATGATCGCCGTGAAATAGATGTGGTTCATGACCACCTCGGGGCGGTAATTCGATGCATACCCCGCGGTGAGCAGATCGCCCGGACTCAGTTTCGCTTTGGTGCCGTGGAAGAACGGCCCGTCATCAAGCAGCTCAGACATGCCTCGAATATACGCGCGCAAGCTGCGGATCGGTCCCAGAACTGGCGACTAGAATGGACTACAACGAGCACAGAAGCGTGGACCAACAGTATTCCACGAGCTGAGACTTCTGTCCCGAAATGCGGCAACCTCGGCCATACTCTCCTGAGCGAACGATGCCCGTGCGAACGATTCCGGCGGCGTCGACGAACCCACGTGAAGGAGCCCACCCCGCCAATGTCCGCCGAAACGACATCGCAGACGAAGAACGCCGCCTCGGCGCCGACATCATGGGCTGGACGCCTCCGCCTCATCGGTCCGGGGATCGTGTTGGCGCTGGCCAGCGTCGGTGCCTCCGACATGATCACGACGATGAACTCCGGGGCCGAGTACGGTCTCGCGCTCATCTGGGTCTTCACGGTGGGCATCGTGCTCAAGTTCGTGCTCTCCGAGGCGGTCTCCCGGCTGCAGATGAGCGGGGACCGGTCGTTGCTGTCCCACCTCACCGGCTTCGGCGGGCGGACCTTCCCGGTGCTCTTCCTCATCGCCGAACTGCTCGTCGGGCTCTTCTTCGGCGCCGGCGTCGTTGCGGTGACGACGAACATCCTGCAGGCGATCTTCCCCGTCCTGCCGTTCTGGCCGACGGCCGTCGTCGTGCTGCTCTCGGCCTCGGTGCTGGTGGGCATCGGCCGCTACGGTCTCGTCGAAAAGGCGATGATGGGCTTCGGGATCATCATGTTCTTCGGCATCATCGCGCTCGCAATCTCCGTCTTCCAAGGTGACGGCGCCCAACAGGTCGCCGCCGAGACCGTGGTCCCGACGTTCCCGAACACGTCCATCATCACGGTCATGTCGCTCATCGGCGGCGTCGGCGGGGCGACCGGCATCCTCGCGTACTCGTTCTGGATCCGGGAGAAGTCCTGGCGGAGTCCGGACTGGAAACCCGTCGTCCGCCTCGACCTCGTCATCAGCTACGGCCTCGTCTTCGTCTTCGCCGTGGCGATGAGTGCGGTCGGGGCCTTCATCCTCTACGGCCAGGGCTTCACGATCGCGGACAACGACTCACTGTTCGCGATCGCCGACAGTCTAGTCAGCCGCATCGGTGACGTCGGACGAATGGTCTTCCTCATCAGCTTCCTCGCCGTGGTGTACACGAGCGTGCTCGGCGGATTCTCCGGCATCGCCTACGTCACCGCCGACTGCCTGCGAGTGCTCAGGCGTTACCCGCACCAGGACGAGGCGCGCTTCGACATGTCGGCGAAGTCGGTCGAGTTCCGCGGCGCGCTCGTCTACCTGTCGGTGGCGACGCTGGTGATCATGGGGCTCGGCAAGCCCGTCACCCTCGTGCTCGTCTACGCTGCGATCAGCGCGTTCATCCTGCCGGTGCTCGCGCTCGCCCTGCTCGTCATCCTCAACCGCGGATCCGTGCCGACCGGTCTGCGCAACACGTGGTGGTCGAATCTGCTGCTCACCGTGTGCCTGGCACTCTTCGGATTCTTGGCGATCCTCCAGGTCAAGGAGTCGGTGATGGGGTTCATCGGGTGAAGTGACGCGCACCCGACAACTGTCGGGTGATTGCCCGAAAAGCACGATGGTCTGGCGGTAGTGCCACGGTGCCGGGGTCGGCATACTTGGTGACATGACACAACGACGGTCACGATTCGACGCGGAGCTTGCCGCGAGTCTGTCCGTCATCGGCGGGGTCTTTCCGCCGACCATCACTCCTTCGCTCATCGACTTCATGCGAGTCTCGTACGCCTCGGAGCCGCTGGCGGAGACTCTCAGCGGCCGTCGGGTCGAACATTCCGAATATCAGGTGCCGGGCCACCTCGGCGAGGACATCACCATCTCCGTCTTCAGACGATCCGGGGACACCGGACGACGACCGACGATCGTTTACGCCCACTCCGGCGGGCTGATGTTCGGCGATCGCTTCAGCGCGCTCGGCCTCAACCTCGACTGGGTCGAGAAGATCGGTGCGATCCTCATCTGCCCCGAATACCGCCTGGCGCCCGAGTTCCAAGACCCCTATGCGCGTGAGGACATGTACGCCGCGCTCCTGTGGACGGCAGAGAACGCCGACACCCTCGGCGTCGACCGCGCCCGACTCATCGTCGCCGGAGCCAGCTCCGGAGGGGGACTGGCCGCCGGAATGGCGCTGGCGGCCCGGGACCGGCGCGGACCGAAGCTCAAGGGCCAACTGCTCATCTACCCGATGCTCGACGACCGAGGCATCACACCGTCGACCCATCAGTTCGACGGCATCGGCGTCTGGGATCGGGTGAGCAACGAAACCGGATGGCAGGCGATGCTCGGCGATGACTACCGCACCGAGGCGGTTTCGCCCTACATCGCACCATCGCGTGCCAACGACCTCACCGATCTGCCGCCCGCGTACATCGACGTGGGTTCGGCCGAGATCTTCCGGGACGAAGCCGTCGCCTACGCCTCGGCCCTCTGGAACGACGGCAGCGAAGCGGAGCTGCACGTGTGGCCCGGAGGCTTCCACGCCTTCGACATCTTCGCCGCCCATACACACCTTGCGCAAGGAATGATCAGCACCCGAATGGCCTGGATCGAGAAGCTCCTGGCCGACTGAAAGGAACATCATGTCTGAGAACACAGCTGTCAACGACGCAGTTGTCCGCGTGGCCACGAAGACCGTCGACAGCGGCGGCGTCCCAGGCGTCGTCGCCGGAGTGACCACCGACAAGGAGACCATCAGTCTCACTGCTGCAGGAGTCCGCTCCCTCGACGATCCGCAGCCGATGACCACGGACTCCGTGTTCATGATCTTCTCCACGACGAAGGCCCTGACCGGCACCGTGGCACTGCAGCTGGTGGAGTCGGGAGAGCTCGACCTCGACGCCCCGGCGAAGGACTATGCCCCAGGACTGGCCGACGTGCAGGTCATCGACGGTTTCGACGACGGCGGAGAACCGATCCTCCGGGCACCCGCCAGCGAACCGACCACCAAACAGCTGCTGCTGCACACCGCCGGCTTCGGCTACGACTTCTTCAACGAGAAGTACGAACGACTCGCCCGCGAACACGGCCAGCCGAGCATCGTCACCGCCACCAGGAAGGCATTGGAGACTCCGCTGCTGTTCGATCCCGGCACCCAGTGGGAGTACGGGTCGAACATGGATTGGGCCGGCCAGGTCATCGAAGGCATCACCGGAAAGACTCTGGGTGAGGCGATGCGCACCCGAGTCCTCGAACCGCTGGGCATGGACGACAGCACCTTCCGTCCGACCGCGTCGATGCAGGAGCGGCAGGCCACGATGCACCAGCGCACCGACGGCGAACTCGCGGCGTCCGACTTCATGCTGCCCGATCCGGAGGTGGAGATGGGCGGCCACGGACTCTTCTCGACCGTCGATGACTACCTGAAGTTCATCAGGATGTGGCTCAACGACGGAGCAGCCGACGACGGAACCGTCGTCCTCCGCCCCGAAACGGTGGACATGGCCACGCAGAACCACCTCGGCGATCTTCGGGTGAAACTGCTGCCCGGAGTCATCCCGAGCTTGTCCAACGATGCGGAGTTCTTCCCCGGCATGCCGAAGACCTGGGGATACACGTTCATGATCAACGAGGAGGACGCCCCGACCGGACGCCCGGCCGGCGCAGCCGCATGGGCGGGTCTCGCCAACCTCTACTACTGGTTCGACCGACAGAACAAGATCGGCGGGTACTGGGCCACACAGATCTTCCCCTTCGCCGACCCCGAATCCGTCGGTGGGTATCTCGAGATGGAGACGGCAGTCTACGATGCTCTGAAAGGCTGATTCGCGACCGAGGCGAATCGCGACCGTCGGGCGACAATCGTGGACTGCCAATCGTCGACCGACGGACGAACGAGGAGGTGGTGACGTGCAGGAGCTGCTCGGCAGGATTGCCAAGCTAGATCCCGAGGTGAGCCTGGGTCTGCGCGTCATCGCCTGCTTCGACGAACTCATGGCCGGCGAGGTCAATTCCCATGCCCTCGCCTCTGCGGCCGCGGCTCTGGCCGGTTGCCCGGCCGGCTTTCGCAGTGGGGACGGGAGCAGGCAGCTGAGGGTCGATTCAGGCGGAATCTCGATTCCGGGAGACCGACCCGCCGAGGTGGCCGCCCTGTCCCTGCCGAACGATTCCGAGGTCTGGCTCGAGCGGGAGGACGGTGCCTTGCCCAACGATGAACTCATCCTTGAGAGATTCGGCCTGGCCATCGGCGTGAGATTCGGTCTCGAACGGCAACAGCTGGAAACCCCGCGGGACGTGGCGCTCGCCCTAGATCCTGCTGCGACGCCCGAAGACCGGAGTGCTGCCGCGGTTCGCCTCGGTTTGACGCCTGGTTCGGGATATCGAGTCCTCGCGGCCCCGCTGTTCGCCGTCTTCGAGAAACGACCCGCCGGTCCCACCGATGTCATCACCAGCGAACATGGCACTCTGCAGGTGGTCATCGTGACCGACGACACTGAGGGTGTCGCCGTGACACCGGCCGGACTGGGGCCGTCCGGGTCGATCGGAGAATTGCCGCGGTCACTTCGGGCAGCTGTGGTGGCACTGCGGCTCAGCCGCCCGCCCGAGGAAGGGCTCGTGCGGGCGGAAAACTTCGGTGGGCTCGTCGAACTGCTCGCCGAATCATCTGACACAACCGATCCGGACGCTGCGCTGATCGACGAGATCATGGACTCGCCGTGGGCAGAGTCCACGGTGCGCGTGCTCCTCGAAGCACCGACGATCAGGCAGGCGGCGCGCGACCTCGGTCTGCACCACAGCACGGTGCAGAGCCGGGCCGAGCAGATCGAACGCTGCCTCGGCTACGACCCGCTGTCTGGCTACAACCGCACCAGGTTGGGCATCAGCGTGCTCCGGTGGCGGCTTCGCAATTCCCGAGTGCTTGAACTTCCGGGGCCCGTGGGGTGAGGTGTTCTTGGCCGCTGTCGGGTGAGCGACTGGCGGCGCTCCTCCCTCACTCCCGTCCGGAACTGATCCACTTCGGATTGTCGACGATGTTGCGGCCGCCTTCGACGAGCCGATGGGAGAGACCTCGAAGTCGTTGAGGAGAGTCATGGCATCCAACCTACGACTGTGAGTGCGCTCGTCGTCAAGAGGTGGCGGCGAACTCACTGTTCATCGATCTGGGACCGTTCTCTATTGAATGTCGCTGCTCGCAGCTGAGACACTTGACCACATGTCCGGGTCAGAGCAGTCCGTCCGCGCCTTCGTCTTCCTCGGTCTGAGCGTCGACGGGCGAATCGCGCGTCCGGATGGGGACTTGGAGTGGCTGACCAGACGAGGCGCAGCTGCTGGAGACGCGGGGTTCACTCCGTTCCTCGAGTCGGTTGATTCCTTGGTGATGGGGCGGAGGACCTTTGAAGCCATCGCAGCCTACGAAGACTGGCCGTACCTCGACCGCCCGATCCACGTGATCAGCACGACCCTCCCACCGGGTGTCGACTCTCGAATCACCGTGCACCGCAGCCCCGAATCCGCCATCGACGCATTGCAGAGAGATGGTCGTCGGAGGGTCTATGCCGATGGCGGGGAGACCATTCGTTGGTTCTTAGCTGCGAAACTTGTCGACGAGATCACGCTCTCCTACGTACCCGTGCTCATCGGCGATGGGCCATCACTGTTCGGTCCGCTCGGCGGCGATGTCGACCTGGAACACGTCCGGACTGAGGTCCTCGACGGCGGAATGGTGCAGACCACCTACCGCGTCGTGGATGGGCCGACGCCTCGCGCATCCGAATAGGCCGTCTGCGGCGAGCGACGACTCACTGTCACTTGTGACAGAGACCTCCGGAGACAGAAAACCGCAGGCCAGGTCGACTGCACTCACTGTGCCCCGACCCGGCCCGCGGTCCCAATCGAATCGCGCGGCTCGCTCTGACTTACACGCTCACCCCACGAACGCCGTGGCGAAGAACGGTACGAACGTGACCAGCGCGAGTGCCGCCAGCAGCACCAGCGCACTCGGGATCGCGGCCTTCGCCACTCCGACGACGCTCATACCGGACATGCCAGAGGCGACGAACAGGTTGAGCCCAAGCGGCGGTGTGATCATGCCGATCTCGAGGTTCATCACCACGATGATCCCGAAGTGGATCGGGTCGATGCCCAGCTCCATCGCGATCGGCAGCAGGATCGGGGCGAGGATGAGGATCGCCGAGGATGTCTCCATCACACAGCCGACGAACAGCAGCAGGATGTTGACGAGGATGAGGAACTGCCACGGCTGCAGGTCCCATTCGGTGATCGTCGTCGAGATCTGACCCGGGATCCGCTCACTGGCGAGCACGAAGGTGAAGAGAATGCCGTTGGCGATGATGAACATGACCATCGCCGAGGTCTTCACCGACGCCAGCGTGACCTCCCACAGCTGCGAGATCTTGATCTCGCGGTAGATGAGCAGCGACACGACCAGCGAATAAGCGACGGCCACGGCGGCCGCCTCGGTGGGGGTGAACCATCCGGAGTAGATTCCGCCGAGGACGAGGAACGGCAGCGCAAGGGCGAGAATCGCATCCCGGAACGCCTTCAACTTGTCCTTGTTCGACATCCGGAAGCCGACCCCGGCGTGACCGTAGCCCTTCTTCCAAGCGACGAACACAGCCATGCCCAGCAGCATCACGCCGGCGAGGATGCCCGGCAGGACGCCCGCGAGGAACAGGTCGCCGATGTTCTGCTCGGTGGCGATGCCGAAGACGATGAGCGGAATCGACGGCGGGATCAGGATTCCCAACGACCCCGAGGTGGCGACGAGCCCAGTGGAGAATTCCTTCGGGTACCCGTTCTTGATCATCGCCGGAATCATCAGCGCACCGACCGCGACGACCGTGGCCGGCGATGATCCGGAGACTGCGGCGAAGAACATGCACGCGAGCACCGTGGTGATCGCCATACCGCCGCGCAGGTGCCCGACCATGGCCGCACCGAAGTCGGTCAGCCGCCTCGAGATCCCACCGCGGGACATGATGTTCGCGGCGAGGATGAAGAACGGGATCGCCATGAGCGGGAACGAATTGAGCGCGTTGAACAGCCGTTCCGAGACCTGAGTCATCGGAATGAGCGTGAAGTAGTAGAAGTAGACGAGGCTGGTCAGGCCCAAGGCGACCGCAATGGGCGCCGAGGTGACGAGCAGTGCGATGAGAACGACGACGAGGACGATGGTGGCTTCGAACATCAGCGATCGCCTCCCTTCTCATCGTTCCTGCCATCGCCGAGGCGGTCATTCCCGTTGTCCCCGTCCGCGCGGTTCGCGCGGTCGCTTCCGTCATCGACAATCGCGAGGTCCTCAACATCGATGCCGACGGCGGCGGCCTCCTCGGCGAGGACATCCTTGTCGAGCTCCGCCGCAGGAGTGCGCAGGGCGCGGATGGTCATCTCCACGGCGCGGATGAAGAACAGCGTCATGCCCACGGCCAGCGAGAGCTCGACGACCCACAGCGGCAGCTTGAGCGCCGGGGTGATCGTCGTCCGCGAGAACGGTTCGGTGATGAGTGCCCAGGACAGGTAGGCGATGAAGCCGGCGTAGACCAGCGTGGCCAGTCCGCCGAGGACGACGAAGAACTTCTTCGCCTTGCCCTTGAGCAGAGCAGGCATGATGTCGACGGCCACATGCTCGTTGTGGCGCAGGGTGACCACCGCGCCGAAGAACGTCGAGAAGATGATGAGGTAGATGACGGCTTCTTCGGACCAGAAGATGACGTCACCGGTGATGTTGCGCAGAAGCACGGCGAAGACCGCCAAGGCGGTGGCCGCGATGAGGCAGCCGCCGGCGAGAACGTTCTCGAGCCGGCTGAGGTACTTGTCGATGGTCTTCATCATCAGCCCCTCTTCTCGTTGCGTTCGAGGAGCTCGTCGACGACCTCGGGACCGATGACGTCGCGGTACTTCTCGTATTCGGACGGCACGACCATGTCCTTGAAGGCTTGACGCTCGTCCTTGCTCGGGATGACGATCTCCGTGCCGCCGGATTCCTCGATGGTCTTCTTCGACTCTTCGTTGACCTTCTGAGCTTCCTTGCGGTTGAATTCGCTGGCCTCATCGGCGGCCTCGTCGACTGCGGTCTGCAGATCGTCGGGAAGCTCGTCGTACCAGCGCTTATTCACAGTGAGGATGTAGCCGATGTATCCGTGATCGAGTTCGGTCACGTACTTCTGGACGGTGTGCATATTCTGCGACTGGATGTTCGAGTAGGTGTTCTCGCCTCCGTCGATGAGTCCCTGCTGCAGTCCGCTGTAGACCTCGGCGAACGCGAGCGGGGTCGGAATCCCACCCCAGGTCTCGAACTGGGTGCGCAGCACGTCTGAAGGCTGGATGCGGTACTTCTTGCCCTTCATGTCTTCGGGTTTCAGCGTCTTGTTGTTCGAGTGGATCTGCTTCATGCCCGAATCCCACAGACCGAGGACTTTGAGCCCGTTCTCCTCGAGATCGGGGTTCGCGTAGATGGCCTTGCCGATCTCGGTATCGGGACTGGCGACCTCGGGGATCTCGTCGGGGTCGTCGAAGATGAACGGCAGGTCGAGAACCTGCAGGCTCGGTGCGATCGTCGTGAACTTCGCACTCGCCGGGGCCAGGACCTGGACGGCATTCGACTGGATGGCCTGCATCTCGTCCTTATCGCCGTAGAGTTCCGAGTTCGGGAACACCTCGACCTCGATGCGGCCGCCGGACTTCTTCTCGACCTGTTCGGCGAAGAAGTCTGCGGCAAGTCCCTTCGGTGTGCCCACCGAGGTCACATGGGCGAAGCGCAGTTCGAATTTCTGTTGGTCTCCGCTGCGGGCGGGATTGCATCCGCTCAGCAGCAGGAGGCTTATCGAGAGGCCCGCGATGAGCGGCTTCCACCTCGGTCGTCTCATTGACGTCATCGTCAGCTCCAGTCTGGTTGGCCAGGGGCGAAGCCGATCGGGAGCCTGTGTGCGGACGAGCTCACCGAAGACGACGGCCGGTCATTGCCGTGAGGAGAGTTCATGTCGAGTCAGGTTCTCGATCGACCGTTCACGAGCCTAGAGGACTTTTCGCTGATTTCCAATATGATCGTCGAAATAATGCATTATTTGTTGAACTGTGAGTTCGCAGCCTGCCTCGATGGCGTCAGTCCGTGTCGAAGTCGAAGGGGTCGGAGACTGCCTGACCGGTCGTCGACTCGGCCAGGCGGAGGAAGCCGTTCGTGATGTGATCGCCGAGGTGGCGCGCCGCCGCGTCCGGATCGACGTCGCGGACAGCGTCGACGATCGACTGATGCTCGGCGTGCACCTGGTCGAGTCTCTCGGGACTGTCGAGGGTGAGGTCCCAAGGGAACGCTCGCCAGCGTGCGGCGATGTCGTCGCGCAGCGCGGGCATTCCGCAGCGGTCGTAGAAGAAGAAGTGGAACTCCTCGTTGCGGGTGTTGCGTCCCAGTGAATCGCCCTCGGCGCTGGCCTCGTCGAGGGCCTCGAGTAGACGTTCGGCCTGGCGCAGCTCGTGCCTGGAGATCCGTGTGGTGGCGCGGGCGATGGCGAAGGTCTCGGTGAGCTTTCGGGTGACGAAGAGGGATTTGAGACGGTCGACGTCGACGCCGGCGACACGGACGCCCCGGTGGGCTTCGGAGGTGACGAGTCCCTCGGCTTCGAGGATCCGCAGGGCCTCGCGGACGGGGGTGATGGAGGCATTGAACCAGTCGGCGACCTGATCCTGTCGCAGTCGTTCGCCGCGATCGAGCTCGCGAGAGAGGATCTTTCGGCGCAGGCCGAGGACGATGACGTCCCGTTTGGTCGATGCCGACTCCTGGTCCACCCGATGCCTTTCGTTCATACGTCACCCGCTGTCGGGGTGTCGGTTTCATGTCTCGATGGTCTCAGTCTACAGGCTCAGGCATCAGCCGGGACTAAAGAATGCATTATCTGTGGAGATATGTATGATGTGGATGTCAACGTTTCACACCTCGTCGTGGAGGGCCGATGGCCACTGCTGCACCGACGTCCGTACCGAGCCCCGCGGGGCAGGACGACGCGACCGCCTCGAACCTGCCGCTGTCCGGCATCACTGTCATCAGCTGCGAACAGGCTGTCGCCGCCCCGTTCGCCTCACGCCAGCTGGCGGACCTCGGAGCCCGGGTCATCAAGATCGAACGCCCAGGCGTCGGCGACTTCGCCCGCGGATACGACACGACGGTCAATGGACTCTCGAGCCATTTCGTATGGATCAACCGGAATAAGGAGAGCCTGGCGCTCGATCTCAAGAGTCCCGACGGGCTGAAGATCCTCCACGATCTCATCGCCTCGGCGGATGTCTTCATCCAGAATTTTGCCCCCGGCGCGGCAGAGAGACTCGGCCTCGGTGCCGACGAGCTCCGGTCGATCAACCCTCGGCTGATCCATGCGTCGATCTCCGGATACGGAACGGACGGGCCGTACAAAGATGCCAAGGCATACGATGCACTTGTGCAGGCCGAGGCAGGACTGGTCTCCGTGACCGGAACAGAGGAGTTCCCCGCGAAGACGGGAATCTCGACGGCAGACATCGCCGCGGGAATGTACACCTATTCCGGCATCCTCACCGCTCTGTACAACCGCGAGCGCACCGGTGTTGGAGCCACCTTGTCGACGAGCCTCTTCGACTCTCTCGTCGAATGGATGGGCTACCCCCTCTACTTCACCCGCTATGGCGGCACCCGTCCCACCCGAGCCGGCACCTCCCACGCCGCCATCGCCCCCTACGGTGCGTTCACCTGTGGCGACGGTACTCAGATCATGCTCGCGATCCAGAACGAACGCGAATGGGAACGCTTCGCCACCCAGGTCCTCGACCGCCCCGATATGGTCACCGACGAACGCTTCGACCGTGCCGCTCACCGCTACGCCCACCGACACGAGCTTCAGGAGATCATCGAGCGAGCCTTCTCCGCGCTCACCGGCGAAGCCTGCGACGAACTGCTCGAGACAGCCGGCGTCGCCCACTCCCGGCAACGCGATATGAGCGAGATCGCCGACCATCCGCAGCTGACCGAACGCCACCGCTGGCACGATGTCGAGACCCCGGCCGGTCCGATCTCCATGCTCGCGCCCCCGGTCGAGATGTCCGGGGTGGGCAATCGCATGGACCCGATCCCGGCGGTGGGGCAGAATTCGGAGTCCATCCTCGGCGAGCTGGGGATGGATGCCGAGACGATCGGCGAACTGCGCGCCAACGGGGTGATCTGACGACGATGAATGAAGAACCCGCACAACCGACCGACGGCGGGGCCGCCTCGGCGGGAGCCGATGACTTCGCCTACTCACCTCTGCTGCCCACGCACGGTGACGGCCCGGTGATGCGCCAGCTCGACATCGCCGGAGTCGAGCAGATCCACGCCGAGGTGGCCGGAGCGTCCCGCTCCTTCCTCCACGTGGCACCGTTGACGTTGACCGACCTCGCCGAGGTGGCCTTCAAAGAGGTCTCCCACTACCTGCGCACCGACCACCTGGCGAGCCTGCGCGCAATCATCGATGACCCCGAGGCCAGTGACAACGATGTCTTCGTCGCCCTCGACCTGCTGCAGAACGCCGCGGTCTCGGCCGGGGAGATCCTGCCGATGTGTCAGGACACGGGCACCGCGATCGTCTCGGCCAAGCGCGGACCGAACGTGCTCACCGACGGCGATGATGCCAAGCATCTGTCGCGCGGAATCGGCCGTGCCTACGAAGAACTCAACCTCCGGTACTCGCAGCTGGCACCGACGAGCCTGTTCGACGAGACTAATACCGGCACCAACCTGCCCGCCCAGATCGAGGTGGCGCTGAGTCCCGACGACGACTATGAGCTGCTGTTCATGGCCAAAGGCGGAGGCAGTGCGAACAAGTCCTTCCTCTACCAGGAGACGAAGGCCGTGCTCAACGAGTCGGCGATGCTCGACTTCCTCGCCGAGAAGATCTCCACCCTCGGCACCGCGGCCTGCCCTCCTTATCATCTGGCCGTCGTCATCGGCGGGCCGTCGGCCGAATTCACGCTCAAGACCGCGAAGCTCGCCAGTGCCCACTACCTCGATGATCTGCCGGAGACCGGCGACGCCGAATTGGGCCACGGATTCCGGGATAAGGAGTTCGAGCAGACCGTCTTCGAACTCACCCAGAACCTCGGATTCGGTGCCCAGTTCGGCGGCAAGTACTTCTGCCACGATGTTCGCGTCGTCCGGCTGCCCCGACACAACGGATCCCTGCCGATCGCGATCGCCGTGAGCTGCTCGGCCGACCGGCAGATCATCGCCCGCATCAACTCCGACGGCGTGTTCATCGAAGAGCTCGAACACGATCCGGCGAGGTTCCTGCCCGCGATGGGCCGGGTCGAGGAGATCGAATCCGGCAATGTCACCGCCATCGACCTCGACCGACCGATGCCGAGCCTGCAGGCACAGCTGTCCGAACTGTCCGTCGGTGACCGTGTGTCGCTGACGGGAACGGTCGTCGTCGCCCGCGACATCGTGCACGCGAACCTGCGCGAGCGCCTCGACGGCGGTGGGGAGCTTCCCGACTATTTCAAGGACCATCCCATCTACTATGCGGGGCCGGCGAAGACGCCCGAGGGGATGCCCTCGGGGTCGTTCGGTCCGACCACCTCGTCGCGGATGGACACCTATGTGCGGCAGTTCCAGGAGGCCGGCGGGTCGATGATCATGCTCGGCAAGGGCAATCGGTCTGCGCAGGTGAAGAATTCCTGCGCCGAATTCGGGGGCTTCTACCTCGGATCGATCGGCGGCCCTGCCGCCCGGCTGGCCAAGGACTGCATCACCTCGGTCGAGGTCCGCGATATGGAGGAGCTCGGGATGGAGGCAGTGTGGAAGATCCACGTCGACGACTTCCCGGCGTTCATCATCACCGACGACAAGGGCAATGACTTCTTCGACAGCACCGGCCCACCGACGCTCGGCCTCGGCCGGACCCGCACGGTGCGTGACGGCACCCGACTGGACTGAACTTTCCAAATGACGAACGAACAGAGGATTTCACCATGGCAGTGAGCAATGAAGAGCAGATGATGATCGACCTGGTCGCCGAATTCATCGACGAACAGGTCAAACCCAGCGTCAACAAGGTCGAGCACGCCAACGAATACCCCGAGGCATGGATCCAGACGATGAAGGACATGGGCATCTACGGGCTCGCCATCGACGAGCCGTGGGGGATGGGCAAGGTCTCTACCGAGGCGTATGCG
Source organism: Brevibacterium sp. H602 (assembly GCF_051172395.1). Taxonomy (NCBI): domain Bacteria; kingdom Bacillati; phylum Actinomycetota; class Actinomycetes; order Micrococcales; family Brevibacteriaceae; genus Brevibacterium; species Brevibacterium sp. H602. The sequence continues at coordinate 102,140 of NZ_JBPIZD010000002.1, forward strand.
CTCATAACTCAGGAGCTGGCTCGCGGGTGGATGTCCCTGGCCGGTGCCATGGGCGGGCACACCGTCGTCGCGAAGCTCCTCCAGGAATACGGCACCGATGAGCAGAAGGATAAGTACCTGCCGCGGATGGCCACGGGAGAGCTGCGAGCGACGATGGCGTTGACCGAACCCGGCGGCGGCTCCGATCTACAGGCGATGCGCACCACAGCAGCGAAGGATGGAGACGACTACGTCATCAACGGGTCGAAGACGTGGATCACGAATGCCCGGAAATCGGACCTCATCGCTTTGCTGTGCAAGACCGATCCGGAGGCGGAACCCCGTCATAAGGGCATCTCGATCATCCTCGTGGAGAAGGGGGAGGGCTTCACGGTCTCCCAGGATCTGTCGAAGCTCGGGTACAAGGGCGTCGAGACGTGCGAGCTGTCCTTCGACGGTCTCCGGCAGCCGCAGTCGCAGCTGCTTGGTGAGGCCGAGGGCGTCGGGTTCAAGCAGATGATGAAGGGACTCGAGATCGGCCGCATCCAGGTCGCCTCCCGGTCGCTCGGCGTCGCGCAGGCCGCCCTCGATGACGCGGTGAAGTACTCGCAGGAGCGCGAGTCGATGGGCAAGCCGATCTGGAAGCACCAGGCCGTGGGCAACAAGCTCGCCACGATGGCCACGAAGCTCGAGGCCGCCCGGCAGCTCGTCCTCCACGCCGCCCGCACCTACGATTCGGGTGCGCGTGTGGACATGGAGGCCGGAATGGCGAAGCTCTATGCCTCGGAGATGGCCGCCGAGGTGGCCCTCGACGCCATCCGCGTCCATGGCGGTTACGGATACTCCACCGAATACGACGTCGAACGCTACTACCGTGACGCTCCTCTGATGATCGTCGGCGAAGGCACGAACGAGATCCAGATGAACGTCATCGCCAAACAGCTCATCGGCCGAAACAAGGCCTGAGGGTCATCGGCCCTATTTGGTCACGGCGTGGACGGTGTCAGCTCGATGAGGAATCCGGATCTCCCCTCCTGCGCCTTCTCGCCGTGCTGATTGAACAGAGTGAAGCGCCGGTCGACGAAGCCCTTGTCTCCTGCCGAGACCTTCCGACAGGACAGGATCTCCATCTCGAGAGTCACTGTGTCTCCGATGCGCAGCGGCGTGAGGAACTTCCAGTCGTCGAGTCCGGTCATGGCGATGGCCGATTGCGCGAACCAGCCGGCTCGGTCCATCAGCCCGGTGAGGACGGCGATTCCCAAGGCGCCGTGCAACAGCCGTCCGCCTCGGTCCTCCATGTATTCGGCATCGGCATGGACTTGGTTCCAGTCGCCCGAGAGCATCGAGAACATTGTGAGGTCGGCTTCCGTCAGCGTCCGCGCGGGGGACCGATAGACCTGGCCGACCTCGAGGTCCTCGAAGTAGAGGCTGTTGTCAGTGGTGCGCTTCTCGAGCATGGAGTCCTCCTGGGTCAGGGGCCGAAATCGGGCGCCTGTTGCCTGGGTGGAGCGCCTCTGTCATACTCAGCATACAAGAACGAACGTTCTTCCCTGCTCAATGAGGAGTGAAAATGCAATCAGCACCCAACTCACCCACCGGCCCTGACGCAACCACGTCCGGCACGACCACGACCGAACTCGAAACACCCGACGAAGGCAAGATGACTCGCCTCGCTGCCGCATCTGTCATCGCCACAGCGCTCGAGTGGTTCGACTTCCTCATCTATTCGACCGCCTCGGCGCTCGTCTTCGGCCATGTCTTCTTCCCCTCGCTCGAAGGAGCCTTGGGAACCATCGCCTCGTTCGGCACACTCGCGGTGGGCTTCATCGCCCGTCCCGTCGGCGGCATCATCGCCGGAGCACTCGGCGATAAGTTCGGCCGCAAGGGACCGCTCGTCGCCTCGATGATCGTCATGGGACTGGCCACAACCTCAATTGGACTGCTGCCCAGCCACGAGACCATCGGAATCTGGGCACCGATCCTCTTGGTGACCGCACGCTTGATCCAAGGACTCGGCGTCGGCGCCCAATGGGGTGGCGCCACGCTGCTGCTGACCGAGCACTCACCGCTGAAGCGTCGCGGATTCTACGGCTCCCTCGTTCAGCTGGGCACCGTCGCCGGCATCATCATCGGCAACGCCTTCTTCCTCTGCATCCTGCTCTTCGTCGATGAAGGCGCCTTCATCGAGTGGGGCTGGCGGGTGCCGTTCCTGTCGGGCATCCTCCTCGTTGCTGTCGGAATCTTCGTGCAGATGAAGATCGAAGAGACCCCCGTCTTCAAGTCGATGCAGGCCAAGGCGGAGGCCGCAACCGCCGGTACGAAGATGCCTCGCGTCTCCTTCCTGCGCGCCCTGCGGCTGTACTGGAAGCAGATTCTGCAGGCTGCCGGCGCATTCTTCGTCGTCAACGGCACCTTCTACATCATGATCTCCGGAATGCTGTCCTACGGCACCGCGAATGTCGGGCTCTCGCAGACGACGATGATCATGATCGTCTGCCTCGCCGTCGCCACTCAGATCTTCACGATCCCCTACTTCGGGGCCTGGTCCGACCGACACGGCCGTCGGAAGATCTTCCTGCTCGGCACCGTGCTCATGGGCGTGTGGGCCTTCCCGTTCTTCTGGCTCGTCGACACCGGCAATCCGTTCCTCGTCGCGGCAGCCATCATCGTCGGTCTCACCCTGCACGCCATGATGTTCGGGCCTCAGGCAGCTCTGTTCGCCGAGATGTTCCCCGCCGATGTCCGGTACTTCGGAGCCTCCCTCGGATTCCAGCTGGCGAGCGTCTTCGCCGGTGGCCTCGCACCGATGATCATGGTCTCGCTCATCGAAGCGACCGGCACCTCGGCGAGCGTCTCCCTCTACATCATCGCGATGGCCGTCATCACATTCGTCGCCGTGTACTCCATCAGGGAACGCTTCCAGGCGAACCTGCATGAGACGGCCGCAGACATCGAAGAACGCGAACTTCGCGAAGCAGGCAAGCTCGATGCCGCGCCGAAGTCGACAACCCCCGAGGAGGCCGAACATGCCTGAAACGACACTGACCCTCGAAGAGAGAATCACTCGCCTCGAAAACATCCACGAGATCGGGCAGCTCCGCGCCCGATACTGCCAGGCACTCGATGACGGTCGCTGGGAAGACCTCGCCGACACGTTCACCGAGGACGGCGCGTTCGTCGGCCTGTCCACTGCACGCGGCCGTGCGGAGATGCTCGAGTTCTTCCCACAGCTCAATTCCTCGACCGTGACATCGTGGTGGCACTTCAGCTCCAACGAAACCGTGGAGCTCGACGGCGACTCCGCGACGGGGACGACCTGGCTGCTCCAGCCCTGCGTCGTCGACGGCGAATCCCAGATCGCGGCCGGTCGGTACGAAGACACGATGGTCAGGACGGCACACGGGTGGCGATTCCAGGAGCGTCGAGTCTCGTTCTTCTTCTGGTCGTCGCTCGAATCCGGATGGGACGCGGCACGATTCTCGTTCCCACCCGCCGTCGACGCGGCCGATGCCCGAACGGTCGAACGGCTCGGATGATGTCAGTCGGAAGAGACAGGCCGCGTGGCGGCACGGACCAGACCGAAGACGAGGTCGACCTGCAGATCGGCGAGTTCGGCGGGCGAGAGTTCACCGTCGGGCCGGTACCACGTCGACATCGAGTTGCAGAGGGTGACGACGCCGCGCACCGCCGAGCCGAGATTGCGCACCTCGCACTCTCCGGCGGCAGCAGCGTCACAGATCGCAGCCCGGAACACCGCTTCCGTCCTGTCTCTTTCGGTGACCACCTCGGCGCGGTTCTCCCCCTCGAGGTAGCGGAATTCGGTGATGCCCACCACCGAGGCGCGGGGCTGGGCCACGATGAAATCGACGTAGGCACGCACCGCGGCCTCGAGCCTCGACAACGGGTCCGTTCCCGCTGCGCCGACCGCTTCCTCGAGCGAATCGGCCAGGGTTCGCGCCGTCTCTTCGAGCACGAACTCGAGGATCTCACTCTTCGACCCGAAGTAGTTGTAGAGATTCGACAGGGAAGTGCCCGCCGCCTTCGCGATCTGCCGCGTCGACGCGCCGTGGAACCCCTGCGCGGAGAACACCTCGAGAGCCGCGTGGACAACCGTGTCACGGTCGATGAATCTCGGCGCTGCTCGCCGCCGGTTCGCATTGGTTGGGGTGTCCTCCATGGGCACCAATCTACTCATAAGTTCACCTGCACTCATAAGCACACCCGGAAGGAACTGTCATGACCACCCCGCTCAAACCCGGCCGAAGACTGCTCGCCGATGCTGACGCACTGGCTGCGTCAAGTCCGCTGGCGCTGGCCGACTCCGTTGCCGAGGCGATCGGTCAGGAGCTGGGGCAGTCGGTCCGACTGGTCTCGGCTGAGCTGGAGACGAACGGCACGGTCCAGACCGACGACGGCGAACTCGTCTCCCCGTCTGCGGTGGTGACGGCCGTCCTGCCTCAAAAGGGACAGGAGCTGCGGACCGAGGTGACAGCTCATCTCGAAGGGGACGCCGCCTATTCCGCCTCGGTGCGTTTCGCCTTCGCCGAAGCCATCGACAACAGCGACGACGTGTCCGATCTGCTCTGCCCAGGCAGTGCTGGTTGGAACAGCGCATTGCGCGATCGCCTGCGTGAGGACTCCGAGTTCTCCACACTCATCGAGGCCTACGACGGAACGATCGGCATCGCCATCGGCGGTCGCCCAGTGCACTTTCGCTGCTACCGCGGTCACGTGCTCGAGGTCGTCGCCCGCTCCATCCTCGGCGCTGACTTCGTGCTCTCCATCCCCGGCGACGTCTTCGTTGATCTCGTGACCGCCGAGCGCAACCGCTTCATGGAGACCGCGATGAGCGGGAGGATGCGCTCCTCCGGATCCGGGTACGAGTACCTGCGCATGACCAGCGCACTGATCCGCATCATCGACCACGCTCGAGCCATGGCCGTCACAGCCGGCTATGTCGGCTCCGAACGCGTCCTCGACACGAATCTGCAGGTGGCCTGAGATGACGACACTGAACCACACGAACGGTCCGGCAGTGACGACCCTCCGCGCTCACCAGCTGATCATCGACGACCGCATCGCGTTCGTCGAAGACTGGGGCGACATCGACGCGACACCGCTGCTCGCAGTTCACACCGCAGGACAGTCCGGAGTCCAGTACCGTCACGTGGCGGCCGACCTCGCCGCCCTCGGCTACCGGGTTATCGTTCCCGACCTGCCCGGACACGGCCGCACCGAGCCGGCGAAGAGCGGGCCGGTGACCGACCTCGGCGAATACGCACGATTCGGTCTGACAGTGCTCAACCAGCTCGGGATCGATCGATTCGTCGCCGTCGGGTGCTCGATCGGCGGCAAGATCACGATCGACCTGGCCGTGCGCGCCGGGGACCGCATCATCGCGGCCATCGCCATGGCCGCCGGATCCCGCCCCGGCCACGTCTCGCTGCGAGGCCTGACACGTGAGCTCGTCGACATCTCGACGCCCTCCCGCGGCGATCGCACCTACTGGGGGACGCGAGCCGTCGTCGGCTCGGCAATCGACGAGGAACAGCGAGAACTTATCGCCCGGATGCATTGCAGGGAGGATCCGATCGTGTCGAACTCGGATCTCATCGGCTGGGGGCGCCACGACGTCAGCGAGGACCTGCCCGCTGTCACCTGCCCGACGGTGCTCGTCGCCGGTGAGGACGACCTGTGGATCGACACCGCAGCGATCCGCCATGACGCGGAGTCGATCCCCCGAGGCACCTTCGTCCTCCTGCCGGGAATCGGGCACTATCCGATGGAGGAGATGTCGGACTTCGCCGAGGCGGTCGACTCCTGGGTGCGCAGTGCCGGCACTCGCGGTGCCGATACCGATCTTCCCGATTCCGGCAGTGCCGATGCCTGCAACGCTGACCGAAAGACCGAAGAATTGGAGGCCGCCCGCTCATGAATTCACCCGCCACTCTCTACGGTCATCTGAAAACCTGGGCGGAAACCGACCCGCAACGGACGGCCCTCATCGACCCGGTGCCAACCGGTGCCGCCCGTGAAAGCACCGAGTCCGGCCACGTGCGTATCAGCGTCTCGGATCTGCTCGCCCGCACCAACGAGTTCGCCGATCTGTTCGCCGAGCACGGTGTCGGCCCGAACGACTGCATCGCAGTCTGGCTGCCAAGCTGGTCCGATACCTATGCGTGGCAGTTCGCGGCTTCCGCGCTCGGTGCCCACGTGATCGGGGTGAACACCCGCTACAACGTCGCCGAGGTGGGGCACGTCCTCACCAAGGCCCGCCCGCAGGTGCTCGTCGTGGCCCACGGATTCCGCAACCTCGACTTCCTCGCTACCGCACGGAAGGCCATCGCCGAGGTGGACCAGGAAACTGCCGCACAGCAGGACCGTTCACCGGGGGAGCCTTTCACCCCGCCGAAGGCATTCGTCTGGGCGGTGCCGGGAGCCGCGAGCGAACCCAAGATCGCTGACTACGACCTCGGCGCAGGGGCAGTGCTCGTCCCAGCGGAGTCGTCAACCATCGATCAGGCAGCGACTTCATTCGCCGCGGCCGCACCCGAAGAATCCCGGCTGTCGGTTGCCTTCACGACTTCCGGCTCCACGGGGATGCCGAAGCTCGCGGCTCACCGGGAGTCCGCCGTCATCACTCATTCCCAGGAGGTCGCCTCTCGAATCGGCTTCACCACCGGTGACGTCCTCGTCGAACCCCTCCCGTACTCGGGCGTCTTCGGATACTCGGCGGGAATGGGGGCACTCTTCGGCGGAGCGGCAGTCCTCCTTCACCCGGTCTTCGACGAACAAGAACTCGTCCGGGCCTGGAGCACCTTCTCCGGCTCACACTTCGTCGGAGCCGACGACATGCTCTCCCGAGTGCGCAAGGTCTGCGAAGACACGGGCACGAAACTCGAATCGTGGCGGTGGGCAGGCGTGGCCGATTTCCAAGGAATGTCCGCCGACATCGCCGAATGGGCGGCCGAACAGTTCGGCACCCGCACCGTCGGCGTCTACGGATCCTCCGAAGTCTTCGCACTCACTTCGTTCTGGCCGAACGACACCCCGGAAGAGCTGCGGTACTCGGGAGGCGGTCGCCTCGTCGACCCTCGCTACGAATACCGCATCGCCGATCCGGTCACGGACCAGCCTGTGTCCGAAGGCTCGGAAGGTGAAGTCCAACTCCGGGGTCCCAACGTCGTCGACCACTACCTCGGTGATCAGGGAGAAGGAAGGAAGAACTTCACCGCCGACGGCTGGTTCCAGACGGGGGACCTCGGGCGCGCTCAAGGGCCTGAGGCTTTCGAATACGTCTGCCGAATGGGTGACGTCATCCGTCTGCGGGGGTTCCTCGTCGATCCCGCAGAGATCGAGCTGCACCTCATCACCCATCCGGACATCGAGTTGGTCAAGGTCGTCGGGCGCAGCAGCGACGTCGGCGAGCCCGAAGTCGTCGCTTTCGTTCAGCCAGTGCCCGGAACTACTCCCGAACCTGCGGACATCCGGCAGTACTGCCGGCAGCAGCTCGCCAGCTTCAAGGTCCCGACCGAGGTCCGCCTGGTCGAAACCATGCCCGTCACCGCGGGAACGAACGGCTCGAAGATCAAAACCGCCGTCCTTCGAGAATGGGCGGCTCAGCCGGCGGTGGTCGGACAGTGATACGAATCGAAGAAGACACGAAGACCCCAGAAAGGGCAGAAGATGACTCATAAGCCGCGTCCGCGTCCGGACACTCCGCACATGATGACCGAGGAGCGCCTCGAGATCCAGGCGCTCGCCCGCGAGTTCGCCCGTGATGTCGTCCTGCCCATCGCCAACGAACTCGACCCTGTTGAAGGGCAGTTCCCCGAGTCGATGGTCAAGCAGATGGCGGAGATGGGGTTCTTCGGCATCCTCATCCCCGAAGAGTACGGGGGACTGGGGCTTGGTGTGTTCGAGTACTGCCTCGTGGCTGAGGAACTCTCCCGTGCCTGGATGTCGGTGGCCGGGCTGTTGGCTCGCGGCAACGGCATGGGTGGTGGATTCTCGCCCGAGCAGGAGGCACGTCTGTTGCCGAAGGTTGCCAGTGGTGAGTACCTCGGCGCCTTCGCCCTGTCTGAGGCTGAGGCTGGGTCGGATGTGGCGAACCTGCGGTGCAAGGCCGAGCGCAATGCCGATGGTGGTTGGGTCATCAACGGCACGAAGATGTGGTGCACGTATGCCGATCAGGCCGACTACATCGTCCTCTTCGCCCGCACCTCCACAGAGGAGAAGCGACATCAGGGGATCTCGGTGTTCCTCGTCGAGAAGGAACGCGGCACCTTCCCCGAGGGGATCTCCGGGGCGCCGGCGAAGAAGATCGGGTACCACGGGTGGAAGACATGGGAGCTGTCGTTCGACAACTTCGTCCTGCCTGCCGATGCCCTCCTCGGTGAGGAAGGCCGCGGTTTCTACCAGGCGGTGTCCGGTCTCGAAGTGGGCCGCGCCCATACGGCGGCTAGGTCGATCGGTCTGGCGCAGGCGGCACTTGAGGACTCGATCAAATACCTGAAAGAACGCGAGCAGTTCGGCCATCCGTTGGCTGATTTCCAGCATCTGCGGTTCAAGGTCGCGGACATGGCCGCTCAGATCGAGGCGTGCCGGCAGCTGATGTACCACGTGTGCACGGAGATCGATTCGGGTCGTCGCTGTGACAAGGAAGCGGCGATGGTGAAGTACCTGGCCGGAGAGATGAGCGAGAAGGTCACCTCGGAGGCGCTGCAGATCCATGGCGGTGCCGGGTACACGAAGGACTTCGCCGTCGAACGCCACTGGCGGGATGCTCGCCTGACGAAGATCTTCGAGGGCTCGTCGGAGATCCAGATGCGCATCATCTCCGACGAACTCCTCGGCCGCTGAATTACTACCCGACGGCGGCCCAGCACCCTGGCGCGAGGTATCTGAGCCGCCGTCACGTAGCAATTGGGACATACTTCTCGAACTACCGATAGGAAGATGACTGCGATGAGTGACTCTCCGAACCTCCAGGACTGGGTTGGCCGCAGCGCCACTGCCACCGAGACCGCTGACGGCCAGCGGGCCGCACGCCTGGCCACCCTGCTCGGCCACGACGGCGACCAGGCAGCGCCCTTGTTCCCGCTCGGGCATTGGCTGCACTTCTCCGAAGATGATGTGCCGATGAGCGAGCTCGGAGCCGATGGGCATGCCGCGCTGGGTGGGTTCATGCCTCCGGTGCCGTTGCCCCGGCGGATGTGGGCTGGCAGTGATCTGACCTTCCACGCCCCGATCCTGCCCGGGCAGGCGATCGAGCGGGTGACGACGATCGAGTCGATCACGGAGAAGACCGGCAGCACCGGACCGCTGTGTTTCGTGAAGCTGCGTCACGAGGTTTCTGCGGATGGGGTCTTGGCGACGACGGATCGGCACACGATCGTCTACCGCGAGGCCACCTCGGCGCCGGAGGGATCAGCGGCGAAACCCCCACGAGAAGACTCGCCCGTCCCCGACGGTTGGGACTGGTCGCGCTCGGTCCGACCGAATGAGGTCATGCTGTTCCGGTATTCGGCGTTGACGTTCAATTCCCACCGCATCCATTACGATCACCCGTACGTTACCGAGGTCGAGGGCTATCCCGGTCTGGTCACGCATGGACCGCTGACCGCGACGCTGCTGCTCGACGCGTTCATGACCACCCACCCCGAGGCGGTCGTGACCGGATACCGGTTCACCGCGAAGTCCCCGTTGTTCGCCGGCGAGCAGATCCACCTCGTCGGCCGAGAGACCGAACCCGGTGTTCATGAACTCCAGGCCATAGCCCCGGGTGGGAAGACCGCTGTCGCTGCCACCGTGACGACGAAGAACTGAGGAGAGCCCATCATGACCGACATTCGCCCCGCCCCCCTGACCGGCCTCAAAGTTGTTGAGATCTCCGCATTCGTGGCAGCACCTTTGGGAGCGATGACGCTCGCGCAGTTGGGTGCCGATGTTATCCGTATCGATCCGATCGGTGGGAACATCGATGCGAATCGGTGGCCGATCAGCGATGACGGCACAAGCATCTACTGGGCGTCCCTGAACAAGGGGAAACGTTCGGTCACGCTCGATCTGAAGTCCGAGGAGGGGCAGAAGATTGCGACCGACCTCATCGCCGAGGCGGGCACACTGGTGACGAACCTGCCGGCCCGCGGATGGTTGAGCTACGAGAACCTCAAGCAGCATCGTGAGGACCTCGTCATGTTGCGTTTGGGTGGGTGGCACGATGGTTCGCCGGCAGTCGATTACACGGTGAATGCGGCCAGCGGGTTCCCGATCATCACCGGCGACGACGACCGGCCAGTGAATAATGCTCTTCCAGCCTGGGATGTCGCAGCCGGGCTCTATATTGCCAACGGGATCATGGCTGCCGAGTTGGATCGTCGTGGTTCGGGCAAGGGGCAGGAGATCACCCTGGCACTGTCCGATGTCATGCTCGCGACTGTCGGTAATCTCGGCTATATCGCCGAGGTTCAGGCGACAGGGAAGACCAGAGGCGCTTTGGGCAATGGTCTCTACGGTGCCTATGGTCAGTCGTTCGAGTGTTCGGATGGACGTCAGGTGATGGTCGCCGTCATCTCGAACAAGCACTGGCGAGGCTTGGGGAAAGCGACCGGGCTGAGCGAGAAGCTCGAGATGATCGGTCCGCTACTGGATGTCGACCTGACCACCGAAGGCGGTCGGTTCGAGGCTCGGGGAGCTATCGATGCGGTGGTGCGCCCGTGGTTTGCCAAGCACACCCTCGCAGAGGCGGAAGCTGCGCTTAAGGACGCTGGTGTGCTCGTCGGCGGGTTCCAGACTTTCGAAGAGCTTGTCACCAGCGACCCACGGTGTTCGGCGGAGAACCCGCTGCTCACCGAGATCGATCAGCCCGGAGTCGGGCGTGTGCTGGCTCCTCGGGTGCCTTTGCAATTCGGCGGAACACCGGTGGCCGATGCCTTCCCTGCACCGGCATTGGGCGGGGACGCCGCTGAGGTGCTCGAATCCGAACTCGGACTCGATACGGCTGCGCGCGATCAGTTGGGTTTGAGCGGGGTCGTCTATTTCGGGAAGTGATCGGTTTGGAAGGCTGGCGATATTGCTGAGTACCTGATACGTATTTATCGATGGTGTTGAGCCACTCGACGGTGTGGTGTCTATGCATGGCCTGCTCTCATTAAAATCACTTCAGTTTGTTCTGCTGCGCGGAGTGACTTTCCACCAGAAGACGAAGTCCCTGAGGTGTCTAATTGCGACGACCTAGCCGACGAACGGCTATATCTGAGCCACTCAATGAGGTTCGTGGGGGATACCGTCCAGTTTTTATCCTTGAGGAATAACCCAACGCCGGCAGATGCGACTATGGCCGATATATGTACCTCGAATCGGCTATCTTAATCACATCAAACAGAGCAAAATCCCAGGTAGGCTGCAATTCATGGAGCACAGTTACCTCGAAGTCGTTGGTGCAGTCTTTAGCGGTGACTCCCAAGGAGAGCCAGCAGTTCTTGCTTTCCGCCGCGCAGCAGACAGATCTGCGGGAGGCAAATGGGAGTTCCCTGGCGGAAAAGTTGAACCTACTGAAACACAACCGTCGGCGCTTGTCCGCGAGATACGTGAAGAACTTGGAATCAAAGTAAGTGTTGGGGGGCTAGTCGCCCGTGCCTCTACCGAAGTAGACGGCCGAGTTATCGACTTAGCCTGCTATTGGGCCACGGCGAACGAGCTGCCGACGGCGAGCAGTGACCACGATGCAATCCGATGGGTGACAGTTTCAACTTTGCACGAAGTGGACTGGGCAGAACCCGATCTGCCCGCTGTTGAAGCTATTGAAGCGATACTGGGAGCGGAAATCGGAGTGAGCGACTGATGAGCGACAATGCAAACCTTCCACCAGGCATTTATGAGCTGCTTGTTGATGGCTCCACAGACGCACTCATCAATAATTTGGAAGACTCGAAATACGCAGAAACTCAGCACGTAGATGTTGCGGACTTTCCTGCGCGAGCTGCGCGTCATATCGGTGGAAAAGTGGAGGCGGCATTGGCACGATCTGATGCCGAAGACCGGGTGTTGTTGGCGAACAAGATACTCCAAGCACTGCCATTGGGTGAAAGCGATCTTCAGCTGACTAGTGACCGCCGCGAACTGAAGTCGATATATGAGAAGGCTCCCGTTAGCCGACCTTCGACGCCGCTGACTGAAACTGCGCTTTTCACGAATGCTGCTGGTACTCCGAGTCTCCAATCTGAATTGAGACTTGAAATGGAGAGCGCCGACCGAGTGGACCTATTGTGTGCCTTTGTAAAGTGGAGCGGAATTACAACTATAGAACAGGGGCTCCAAAGGTTACGCAAGCGTGGAGTGCCGATTCGAGTTCTCACGACCACATATATTGGCGCAACTGAACGTAAAGCCCTCGATCGGCTTGTCGATGAATTTGGCGCTGAAGTGCGTGTCAATTACGACTCACGAACCACACATCTTCATGCGAAAGCTTGGCTCTTCTATCGGAAAACTGGTTTCGACACTGGGTATGTTGGAAGCTCAAACTTGAGCAGGACGGCGCTCGTCGATGGATTGGAATGGAACGTCAGGGTCTCTCGAGAAGCAACTAGGTCTCTGATGGATAACTTTGACGCAACATTCGAATCATACTGGGCTTCTAGCCAGTTCGAGGAGTATTTTCCAGCTCGTGACGCAAAGCGTCTCGACGGAGCATTAGCGGATGCTCGAGTTGGAGGTAGTCGGACAACCGTCGCTCGCTCAGGAATTAATACGCGATTCCTGGATGTTCAGCCGTTCGCTCACCAGATTGAAATGCTCGATGATGTTTCTTCTGAACGCACTGAGCACGCACGGTCTCGGAATCTACTTGTTGCGGCTACGGGCACCGGCAAGACGGTAGTTGCGGCACTCGACTATGAGCGACTTGTTCGCGAAGCCCGTGATTTGGCACGCGCACAAGGTACTGCTCGAAAACCGTTACGACTTCTATTTGTCGCACACCGTAAGGAAATTCTGAGCCAAGCACTGGACACATACCGTGCTGTGCTCAAGGAAGGCGATTTTGGATCCCTGCTGGTCGGTGGGGCCGTTCCAGGAGACACGGACCACGTATTTGCATCTATTCAAATGCTGTCAAGAGACGATCAGCTGGCGCAATGGGCCCCTGATCATTTTGACGTTGTCGTTATCGACGAATTTCACCATGCGGAGGCTTCGACATATCGAAAGGTCCTCAATTGGTTCAAGCCAAACCAGTTACTTGGATTGACTGCCACCCCGGAGCGGGCAGATGGAGTGAACGTCGCTCAAGCGTTCTTCGATGGGAGGATCGCTAGTGAGCTCCGACTTTGGGATGCGCTGGAAGCAGATCTGTTGGTGCCTTTTCATTACTACGGGATCGCAGACAATGTTGATTTGAGTGGCGTGACTTTCCGCTCAGGAGGATACGACTCCGCGGAGCTGTCAGCGGTTTACACCGGCAACAGTGAACGCGCAGCACTTATCCTTCGCCAATTGGACGCGAAAATTCTTGATCCACAAAGTATGCGGGCGTTGGGCTTTTGTGTGACTGTTGATCATGCAAGTTACATGGCGAATGTATTCAACCAAGCAGGAATAGCATCGGAATCGTTGAGCGGAAGTTCTACGACCGAGGAGCGTGACAGTGCCCTCCGCCGACTTCGTTCAGGAGATCTGCAGTGTATCTTCACTGTGGATATCTTTAATGAGGGCGTGGATGTACCCGAAGTCGACACCGTTCTGATGCTTCGTCCGACACAGTCAGCAACAGTATTTCTTCAACAGCTGGGACGGGGGCTGCGTCGAGCGCGTGGCAAGGCGCTTCTGACTGTACTTGATTTCGTTGGGCATCAGCACGCAAAGTTCCGGTTCGATATCCCATTGCGGGCCATGACGGGCATCCCGCGTGGCCGGCTAGAAGATGCAGTGCAAAAGGGGTTCCCCCAGATGCCCGGGGGGTCGCAAATAATTCTCGACCGTGTTGCCCAGGAACACGTCCTAGAAAGCATTAAGAGCCAATTGTCTTTGACTACGAAGGCACTGGTTTCTGACATACGACAGCACAAACCCACAGAGACCAGTCCGCTCGAGTACCAGCTTGGCGACTATCTTGGTCAGTCTGGTCGAGACCTGCCAGACATTTATAAGCCGAACAACCGCACCCTGGGCGGACTGAAGTTGCCGGCGACCTGGTCGACTGTTCGCCATCTGGCCTTCTCAAAGAACGAATCAAGCGCAGTAGAACAAATGCTCGCTTCTCAGATCATGAATAGAGTTAGGGCATTGACTCACGTAGATGATCTGGCGCGAGCCGCGGCATATCGCAGGCTTCTTGCACGTGGTTCAATGTTGAGGCAGGAAGTTTCTAACGATCCATATGCGGCGATGCTATATTACACATTTTGGCCGAAAGGCGACGGCGGGTCGATAAATGAAGGACTCGACGAGATCCGTTCGAACGACTATCTATGTCAGGAACTCGATCAGCTTCTATCTGTCACTACAGCGTCAAGTCGATCGAATCCTCGATCTCTGGAAGGTGACCTCGGCAAATTGCCGTTACACACACATGCGCGGTACTCTCGCGAGGAACTGTTAGCGGCTTTCGGAATGGGGACCGTCGAGAAGCCTCAACCTGGAAACTTTCGTGAAGGGGTTAAATGGTTCAAAGACTACCAGACTGACGTCTTGCTCATAACCTTGCGCAAATCGGAAGCTGATTTTTCGCCGTCTACTTTATACAAAGACTACGCACTGACTCCGGAGTTGTTCCATTGGGAGTCGCAATCGGGGACCTCAGTCGAAAGCCCAACCGGGCAACGCTATATTCGCCATCGCGAACTAGGATCTCGAGTTCTACTATTCGTCCGGCAGGCAAAGTCAGACGACTTGGGAACATCGCCTTATACATGTCTGGGTACAGCGACGTATGAATCGCACGAAGGATCCCGTCCAATCCAAATTGTTTGGAAACTCGACAGGCCAATGCCAACAGATCTCTTTCTCGAAGCAAAGGCTGTCTCTTAAGGAATTCTTCCTATGTGGAGCGGAGGACGATTCATTTACCCCTTTGACTGATGCAAGACTTCCCATGCAAAGGTTGCGATCCAGTGGGAAGACACGTACTCATCTGAGACTGCCGCATCGAGCCCGGGTGCCATCAGCGAATCGACTCGGGCGAGCATGCCTTTGGTTTGGTCCATGAGGTCATCGTGGTCAGTATGTTCGGCGATCGCCTCCAACTTAGGAGCCAACCGAAGGACTGAAGCCGCGACCGAGAGGCCCAAACCGTAGAGGTGGCTCTGCTGGCCGTCGGTTGGGTCGAGGACCTTGACCGGTGTGAGCGCTGGGGATTCCGGCGAGAGTTCGGATAGAAACTCAGGTAGCCACGTCGCCAACTCGCCCTCGGTGAGCACTTCAGCCATAAGGTCGGCCTCACAGAGACCGGGGGAGATGAAGTCGTGACCGCTTCGCTCCTGAGTGAAGTTCCACGCCGCATCCTCGGCGAAGAATCGACGAGTCGCACCTGCGATGGCATCGACGACATCGTGCCGTTCTGCCTCCCGAGCACCGATGAGGATTCGACGCAGTCCGAATGCCGTATTCGAGTGCACTCCATGTCGAACCGGCTCAGCCACTCTCGGCAGCCAGGCAGCGACGAGATCGAAAACCGTCTCGGCGAGCACCTGCGTGTGAGTACCAAGCGCGCGCAACTCCGGAATCCCACTGGCATCGAGCACCCGATTGAGCTCGACCGCCCACGCCCAGCCGTATGGACGCTCCCACGACGGATTCTCGCGGAGGAAGGCCGCCTCGGCGAGCATATTCTCTTCACTCAGATGCGCGGTCAGAACCTCGATCGCGCGTTCACGCCAGCTAGCCCCGTGTGCCGCCTCGGTCCCCAGCAGCGATGCCAGCAGATAGTGCATGTGCACGCTCGAGTGCCAGTCATACGAGTTTGCGAACGCGGGATTCATCCCCGCTGCCGGCACGATATCGGCAACACTCCGCGCCAGATGATGGGACGCGAACGGATATTCACGGGTGATGTTGCTCAGAGCCACCTCGGCGAAGGGGTGGACGAAATCGGCGGGAAGCGGCATGGGTCCTTCTCCGGTCGGGGTCTCCACTCTACGTGGATGGCGGGATCCAATCGGCCCTTGACCCTGAGCGGACGCCGAGCTGGGCTCAGATCGGGAGTCGCACGGGCGAGTGTTCGGCGTAACGAAAGGACGGGACGCACTGACACGCGTTCCCGGAGTACTCGGCGCAGCGGTTGACGAACACACTCGGTTCGTCCATTACGCCACCGAACTCGCCATCCGCTTCGCCTGTTGCGACCGCTACTTTCCCTGCCGCCTGTGCTCAGCAATGACAAGCTATACCCAGCGACGGATCGTGTGCTAACCCTTACATCTATGTTGGGAACCGGGGCCGGCGAAGCAAGACATTACAGACCTCGACGAGCAAGGCCGCAGTCGGCGTGGCCTTCGATGTTTTGCGCTTTTATCCGCTCTTGCGCGGCCCCTACGGGAATTTTGAATGCGCAGTAGACGATGCAAGACTACTTGCTGTGTTATTTACGGGCTACTCATAACCGCAAATCAAAGAATCATGGAGTATTGCAATGGCGGCAATCATGTTGATGGCGACGCTGATTCTCGGTGGGGCATTTGTCATATTTTTACGGCGCGGTAAGTTGAAATATACGAATCGCTGGAGAGCTCCCCGAATATCGATCTACTTAGGGGTAATTCTTGTTTCTATACGTTGGGCAGATGCTGCTGGTGGAGGCCTGGTTCTTCTACTGGTTCTAGTCCTTCTAGTCGCGGATATCACACTAGGGAATGAAGCGAACAAGCATTTTGAGGATAAGGTCGATTTGACTCTTAGGCAAGAGGTGGAAACTGCTTGGGGCAACTTCTGCACTACCATAAAATATGGCGCCAGGAATTTGATGATGCTCTTGGCTCCGAATGGTTGGGGCGTGAAAATCAACTACGATAATAGAATTGTAGAGTTCATTCTGCATGTGGTTGATAGAGGCAAAAAGTCAACCCTATTTCTATTTGTGATCATGTACGGGTCTGTAACTGCTGTAGCTATACTCTTAATTCTTGGATTCGGAATACTTGGCTTGACGTGGGTTGCTTCTGACGAATCCACCAATGCGCTAATCTTGCGTCGCCTAGGAGGGGGTCTTCTGGTCATTTATGGGCCGTTCGTGGCAGCTACTTGGCTAGTGTCTTGTGTTCTGGTTGGAGTTTTCGGCATGCTGATTGGTTGGCGCCGAGCGGCGCGCGAGGGCTTACGGCTGTTCACCTACTTTGCCGGGGCTACAGGTGTCGGGGCGGCAGTTGGGCTAGTTTCCGGTGTGCTTTCTCCTGCTGTTTGGAATCTGGTCAAGACCTGGGCTGTCTTTGATTCCATGCTGACTAAGAATCCTGCTATTTCAGGTGACCTCGCGCTTACCTGTTCTAGTCTAGGTATTGTGTTTGGTGCCTTATTTGGCATGTATCTATCGCTAAGGAAGTATAATAGACCGATATCTAATCTTGTTTATCGCGAGGTCTCCACGTTCGGTGTTATTGGCATTTCTGCCTGGTTGGTTTCACTACTTGAGGAAGTGTCTCCCGAGGAGATGCTTCGATTGGTCTTGCGGGAATCCTCGGATCTAAATAAGAGAGAATGTGCTGCGTATCAGGATTTTGAAGGGCTTGATATGCCTGATGCTGCAAAGTGTATGAATATGTCGGACCCATCTTTCTTTGGCGATGCGACCGATATTTTTATGCTAATAGTATGGACAGTTGCGATCTTGGGTGTACTTGCGTTGGTCGTAGGGTTTTTCGGCCGTTTAGTTCGGTCAGATGCAGATGCAGATGTGAACATAAGTAAGGACGGGTGAGCAATGACGCGAACTCCCGAAGTATTTGGCCCCACTGTCGATGACCACACTCGGTGCGTCCACTACGCGACCGAACTCGACATCATCGCCATCCGCTTCGCTTGCTGCGACCGCTACTATCCCTGCCACCAGTGCCATTCCGAGACGGCGGATCATCCCGCACAGCGGTGGCCACGCGAACGATGGGACCAGCCCGCCATCCTGTGTGGGAACTGCTGGACCGAACTGACGATCGAGACGTACAAAGCAACCGACAGCTGCCCCGAATGCGCTGCGCACTTCAACCCCCGCTGCGCGGCCCACTCGGACTACTACTTCGGTTCCTGATCTCACACAGATCACCCCTTCGGGTAGAAGCCGAAATGTGAGACTCTGAAACCACTATGACTGAGTCGAACGCCTTCGCAGACCCCAACACCGCCTCTCTTCCCCTCACCTCGCCGACTTCGACGAACCAGATCCCCACCAGCCAGAACTTCCCCACCCGCACCGAGACCGACTCGATCGGCAGCCTCGAGATCCCCGACACCGCCTACTGGGGAGTGCACACGGCCCGGGCGAACGAGAACTTCCCCATCGCCCGCCGTCCCATCTCCGTCTACCCCGACTTCGTCCGCGCCTTCGCCTGCGTCAAACAGGCCGCCGCCCGTGCCAACGCCGAGATCGGAGCGCTCGACGACCAGCGCGCGAACCTCATCGACGCGGCCTGCGAAGAGATCAAGTCCGGCAAGCTCCACGACCAGTTCGCCGTCGGCGTCGTCCAGGGCGGAGCCGGCACCTCGACGAACATGAACGCCAACGAGGTCATCACCAACCGTGCGCTCGAGATCGCCGGCCGGTCCAAGGGCGACTACGCGTTCATCCACCCCAACGACCACACCAACCACAGCCAGTCGACGAACGACACCTACCCGACCGCGATCAAGATCGCGCTGGCGTTCTCACTGCAGAACCTCCTCGGCGAACTCACGCTCCTCGCCGACGCCTTCGCCGCGAAGGGCCGCGAGTTCACCCATATCGTCAAGGTCGGGCGCACCCAGCTGCAGGACGCTGTGCCGATGACGCTCGGCCAGGAGTTCAACGCCTTCGCCACCACCCTGCGGGAGGACGTCGAACGCCTCGAGGAAGCCGTCGCCCTCCTCGGCGAAGTGAACATGGGTGCAACCGCGATCGGCACCTCGATCAACGCCCCGGCCGGGTACAAAGAAGCGGTCATCAAACACCTGCGGCAGATCACCGGGCTCGACCTGAAAACGGCCGGAGACCTCGTCGAATCCACCTCCGACACAGGTGTTTTCATCACCTTCTCCGGTGCGCTCAAGCGCAGCGCGCTGAAGATGTCGAAGATCGCCAACGACCTGCGTCTACTGTCGTCGGGGCCGCAGGCCGGCATCGGTGAGATCAACCTGCCCGCCCGCCAGGCGGGATCGTCGATCATGCCCGGCAAGGTCAATCCCGTCATCCCCGAGGCGGTGTCCCAGGTCGCGTACTCCGTGGCCGGTGCCGACGTCACCGTGTCCATGGCCGTCGAAGGCGGACAGCTGCAGCTCAACGCCTTCGAACCGATCATCGCCCACTCGCTGTTCCAGTCGATCACCTGGCTCGAACGCGCGGCCCAGACCTTCCGCATCAACTGCGTCAACGGCATCACCGCCAACGAGGCGCATATCGAGGACACCGTCGACCGCTCGGTCACCGTCATCACCGCGCTCGCCCCGGTCATCGGCTACGTCGCCGCGGCGAAGCTCGCGAAGGAAGCACTGGCGAAGAACGAACCCATCGCCGATCTCGTCGTCGAGCACGGACTGCTCGAGCGGGATGAGCTCGGCGAGATCCTTCGCCCCGAACGGCTGACCGGGATGCCCGCCGATGATTCCGTGGACAACACTGCCACCAGCGCCGAGGTGGTTCCCCGGGATGAGGTGACGGCCGAGCTTCCGATCATCCCCGATCTGGAGGGGTAAGCGGCTCGCGGATGGCCGGCAGCTCCCTGTTCCGGATCAGGACTCGAGCGACCGCCAGGCGTCGTAGGAGCCGGCGAGCTCGGCGACCCGGTATCCGGCACGGCGCAGGGCGCTGGCGGTGATGCTGCTGCGGGTGCCGCTCTGGCAATAGGTGACGATCCGGCCGTCGCTCGGCAGGCGGTCGAGTTCCCACAGGGCGCGGCCGCCGCTGAGTTGGGTCGCACCGGGGATGTGGCCGCCGGCGTGCTCGTTCTTCGAGCGGACATCGACGAGGCGGATGTCGGCTGCGTCTGCCAGTTTCGCCGGGTCGATCAGGTCGACCGGTTGCAGATCCATTCCGGCAAGCGAGGTCACGTAGCCGGTGACCGTGTCGATCCCGACCCTGATGAGATGATCCCGGAACTCCGCCGCCTGCTCGGCGTCGCCGGCGAGGATGATGATCGGCGTCGACTCCGCGGCCGGGTCGAAGACCCAGGCGCCGAAGCTCGCGGCCTTGCCAGGTCCCGGGATGTGCAGGGCCCCGGCCGGGGTGCCGGCATGGACATCCGCGGTCGGACGGGTGTCGATGAAAGCCGCCGAGCCGTCCTCGATCCTCTCCTGCACGCGACCGGCGTCGAATTCCTCGAGCTCGGCGAGCTCGCCGAGGAGAGACGGGCCCTCCCGGTTCTCGGTCTTCATCCTGGCGAAGTAGGCGTGGGCGTCGGGCTGCCCGGACAGCAGTTCGTCGACGAAGCCCTGCTCATCGCCGCTCTCGAGGAACGGCGACCACCAGGCGAAGGCGCGCTCGTAGCCGACGGTGGTCGTCGGAATGGCCCCCAGGGCTTTGCCGCAGGCGCTTCCCGCGCCGTGGGCGGGCAGGATCTGCACGTAGTCGGGGAGGGTGAGCAGGCGGTCGCGGAGGCTGGCGAAGAGGTCGCGGGCACCGGCGAAGCGGGTGTCGGAGCCGCCGGCCGCCTCGTCGAGGAGGTCTGGGCGTCCGATGTCTCCGACGAAGACGAAGTCGCCGGTGAGCATGAACCCCGGTGCGTCGGCCTGGGCACCGTCGGTGACGAGGTACGACAGGTGCTCGGGAGTGTGGCCGGGGGTGTGCGAGGCGCGCAGGGTGATGTTGCCGAGGGCGATCTCGTCACCGTCGTGCAGGCGCACCGCGTCGTCGAAGCCCGCCCCGTAGGACCAGTCGGGTCCGCCTTCGTCGGAGACGTACATCGTCGCGCCGGTGGCGGCGGCGAGTTCGCGGGTGCCGGAGAGGTAGTCGGCGTGGATGTGGGTCTCGGTGACGGCGGCGATCGTCAGTCCGTGGCGGTCGGCGAAGTCGCGGTAGACCGCGATGTCCCGGCGGGGATCGACGACGATCGCCTCCCCGCTGGCCTGGCAGGCGATGACGTAGCTGGCGTGGGCGAGGTCGGCGTCGAAGATGCGTTCGAGGAGCATGGGAGTCTTCTTTCCGTGGTCGAGGGGTGTTTGGTCTGCCGTGTGGTCAGCGGCCGAAGAGGCGGGAGAAGAAGCCGGGCTTGGCCGCTCGGGCCGCATCCTCTTCGGCCTGGGTGTGCTTGCCGTTGCACCACTGACCGGCCGGAACCGTGCTCTTCACCGACTGGATGTGCTGTCCGCATCCTGCCCACGTGGTCTTTCCGCACACTCGGCACGTCGCTGCTCGACACATAGCTGTCTCCTTCTTCGGCCATCGCGAGCCTGTTCATCATTGGTTTCATATACCCTCTGGGGTATGCATTCAATATACCCTTAGGGGTATAGTTGATGTCAACATCGAGAACGTGAAAGGACGACGATGAGCGAACGCGACACGTCCCCGGCTGAGCCGGCGAACGCAGAGGGCGACCCGGGTGAGCGGATGCTCGCCGATCCTGCCGCGCAGAAGAAGGTCCTCAATCGACTGCGTCGGGCACAGGGGCAGCTCGGCGCGGTGATCACCGCGGTCGAGGACGGAAGTCACTGCCGCGACGTCATCCATCAGCTCTCAGCGGTGTCGAAGGCCCTCGACCGGGCCGGATTCCTCATCATCTCGACGGCGCTGCGGGAATGCCTCGAGGACGACGAGGACGATGTGCGCACCGACGAGCTCGAGAAGCTCTTCCTCTCCATGGCGTGACGGAATGCCTGACGCAATTCCTGACGGGGCATGTGCCTACGGCCCTTACCCCTTGAACAGCCCCTTGATGTCCGCGGCCGTCACGGTCTGGCTGAAGGCCTGACCGCCGGGGCCGCGCCCCTGGTAGGTCCCGGAATCGGACATGAGCTCGTCGAAGAGTTCGGCCTTGCGCTTCTGCAGGGCGAGCACTTTCTCCTCGATCGTGCCCTCGGCGACATAGCGGTAGACCATGACGTTCTTCGTCTGACCGATCCGGTGCGCCCGGTCGATCGCCTGATTCTCCGAGGCGGGGTTCCACCACGGATCCATGAGGAAGACATAGTCCGCCTCGGTGAGGTTGAGCCCGAACCCACCGGCCTTGAGACTGATGAGGAACACCGGCGCCACACCGGACCGGAACGCATCGACGACCGTCCCGCGATTGCGCGTCGACCCGTCGAGGACGACATAGGGAATCCCGCGAGCGTCGAGCTCCGCGGCGACATTGGTCAGGAACGACGTGAACTGGCTGAATACGATCGACCGGTGGCCCTCGGCGATGACATCGTCGAGCCGTTCCAGGAGTGCAGCCAGCTTCGACGACGGCACCTCAGCATGTTCGGCATCGACGATCGACGGATCGAGAGCGAGCATCCGCAGCAGCGTCAGTGACCGGAACACGATGAATCGCTGCTTGTCGTATTCGCTGTCGATGAAGCCGAGGATCTTCTTCCGCTCCTTCTGCAGAATCCGATCGTAGAGTCTCCGGTGCGCGGCGTTGAGCTCGACCGAGATGACCTGCTCCTGCTTCTCCGGCAGGTCCGCGGCGACGAGATCCTTCGTCCGCCGCATCATGAATGGCCGGATCCGCCGTTGCAGGCGCTGCATCCGTCCCGGGTTCTCGCCGGATTCGATCGGTCGGACGTATTCCTCCTCGAACCGGTGAGGACTCGGGAACAGTCCGGGTGCCGTGATCGAGAACAGCGACCACACATCCTTGAGCGAGTTCTCCAAAGGCGTGCCGGTCAACGCCAAGCGGAACGGTGCCCGCACTTCCTTCGCCGCCAGGTGGGTCTGCGCGGTGGAGTTCTTGACGAACTGCGCCTCGTCGAGGATGAGCCCCGCCCACTCCATCCGCGAGATCGGAGTCTCCTCCAACCTCAACATCGCATACGACATGACGATGACATCGGCACCTCGAGCCACCTCGGCGAGGTCGACCCCACGCGCCCGCGTCGATTCGGCCACGACACGGACATCGAGATCAGGGGCGAACGCGGTCGCCTCCTTCACCCAATTCGGGACGACCGATGTCGGTGCCACGACGAGGAAGGGCGGGAGCGTCGCATCGTTGTCGGCGGGGGACGGGTGGGCCGCCTCGGCGGGGGCATCCTCGGTGAAGGACCGGGTGTGCTCGGTTTTCGCGTGTTTGATGAGAGCAAGCGTCTGCAGGGTCTTGCCCAGGCCCATGTCGTCGGCGAGGATCCCGCCGAGGCGGCACCGGTAGAGCAGCGCCAACCACCGGAATCCCTGCACCTGATACGGACGCAGTGTCGCACCGTTCAGGTCAGGCACCTCGGTGGCGGGCAGGTGTTCGAGGTCGGCCAATGCGCGCACCGAGTCTCTCCAGGTCGCGGCCGGTTCGGACTCGTCGGCGAGGTCCTCGAAATCCGACCACAGACCCACATGCATCCGGCAGATCTTCGGCGACTCCGGTTCCCATTCGGGGATGAGGTCCGCCTCGGCGAGGAGGGCCTTGAGCTTGTCGAAGATCGGCTTGTTCAGCGACAGGAACGAATCGTCGGAGAGCTTGATCTTCTTCGTCCCGGCGGCCAGCGCCTTGTACAGCTTGACGAAGGGGACCGGGCGGCCGTCGATGCTGATCTGGAAGCCGAGGTCGAACCAGTCGTTCTTCTCCGACTCGACCGCGGTGATCTTCACGTTCGGCTCCCCGCCGAGCTCCCGGTACGGCTGCTTCTTCCCGCGCGTGATGACCTTGACGTGTTCGATCTCCTCGAGCCCGGGCAGGACGTTGACGACGAAATCCGCGGTGTCCGCGTCGTCGAGTTCGAAGTCCTTGATGCCCGGCAGGGCGGAGCCGGTTTCGTGGGCGTCGGCGAGGAGTTTGTCGACCTCAGCGACGACGGCATCTTCGAAGTCGAGTTCGCGTTGCTCCGCATATTCCCTCGCCGAGGCGGCGCTGAGCCTCAATCGATCGATGACGGGGAAGGTGCGGCGGGGTCCCTGGTATTCCCAGTACCAGCTTAAGGAGAGTTTGTCGCCGGCGCCGAAGGCGGCGAAGACGACGAGGCGGGGGCGCCCGTACTGGGGGAAGGCGACGGTTGCGTCGCTGCTGATGACCTCGGCGCTGGAGCGCAGCTGCGGGTAGTACTCCTCGAAGAATTCTTCGGTTTCTGCCTCGGGAATGGTGATCGGCCCCGGGGACTGGAGCACGGGCAGTGCGGATTCCTTCGTCGGGGTCTCCGCGGGGGCCAGGGTGACGGTGAAACCGCTGGTGACGTCGACGCCGAAGAAGCCGTGCGTCCAGATCGGCTTGATCAGACCGGGAGCATATTCGCGTTCGTCGATGGTCGCCCGCGTCTGCACCTGCAGGCGGTTCTGGCTGCGGCGGATGTCGATGGCGGCGCGGGCGGTGTGCCCGATGGTGACGATCATATCCGGATTGATACCGACGAATTCGATGCCGAGCTTCTTCCCCTGCGTGAAGTGATCCCACAGCAGGGGAGTGCGGAAATCGCCGAGGTGGTACGGCGCCCCGTCGGGCGTGAAGTCCGTCTTCCCGCGGGTGCGCAGCCCCGCGAGCTGGGTGAACCATTCCTGGTGGGCCGGGTCGATGTCGAACTGCCGGGTCATGCGGTCGATGGTGCGCCAGGTCAGGGTCTTCTTCACCCAGTTGCCGGACTCGCTGAGCATGAGCGGGCGGATCGCGAGGCTCGGATTCGCGCCCGGGGTGACGTCGTCCTTGTTGAGGAGGACGGAGTGCTGAGCTTCGAACCAAGTGCGGGGGATGACTTGGACGAGCTCGAATCCCAGCGCCACGGGCGTGTGTGAGTGCGGAGCCGCCTCGGCGAGTGGGGCGAAGGCATCACGCCAATCGGCGGGGAGGGCGGATCGGTTGGCAGACACCAGGCTATCCTCTCATCTGCCGGTGCCACGAGACGTACGCGCTGCGTCCGGGGTGAGAGGTACAGTCGGCGCATGAGCGAGAACAGCGACAATGATGACGAGCGTTGGTTGATCGTCAAAGGACGCCGGTGGCGACGAACCGACCCAGCACTGGAACCGAGCGTGATCGAGGAACTCAAGAGCCGCCTCGGCGCCGCGAGGAATGCCGTCAAGCAGGCGAAGAGGCGGGGTGCTGAGAATGATCTCGCGGAGGCGAGGCGGAGGGTGAATGTCGCGAAGCACGGCCTCGGCGAACGCGGCGAGTATTGGTGGGAGATGTCAGTCGAAGACCGCCGGCGACGCGCGGAGACGGCCCTGAACGAACTGCGGTGAGCTCGAACAGGGCCGCCTCATCAGACTCATCAGGCGTGAGCAGCCCGGGTGGACGCGCTGCTGCGGGGCGTCAGACTCCGGACACCGCGGCTGCCAAGTTGCCGAGGGACGATTCGAGGTCCTCTTCGCTGACGGCCGGGAAGTCGACCTGCTTGAGCACCTCCTTGTCGGTGACAGCGCTCCAATCGTAGGTCACGGAGACCTCGGTCGAGTCATGGCTGTGGGACTTGAGCTCCCAGACCCACTCCCAACCCGGTGGCTCTTCACCGGCCGGTGCCGTCTTCCAGGCGAGAAGCTTGTTCTCCTCAAAGCCGATGACGTGATTGTCGGTCTTGTAGTCGCCGCCCATCTTGTCCCAGTGCATGTTCATCGTGAACACTTGGCCGGTCTCGGTGATGCGATCGGTCTTGTCATCGGACTGGACCATTCCCGAGCCGTCGATCTCGGCATGACGCTCTGGATTCGAGAGGATTCGGAAGATGTCCTCTACGGGGGCATCGATCGTGCGGGAAGCGCTGATGCTCGTCTCACTCATGCTTGTCACCTTTCGTCAGATGGTGGCTGGAGTACGGGCCGGTCGACCCGTCCCTGTGGCCCACGGTATACCCTGATCCCGAATGAGGGGAGGGGGTGCGCAACCAATGACAGCAAATGTGGCTGGTCTTCCGGATCCTCGTTGAGGAATGCAGAATAACCGACAGAGGTACGTGCCCTACGACGAAGACTTCAACATCGTAGGCAGCTATCGGCCGGCAGTCTCGCAGGGCCGATCGCTGATCCTGCAAGGTCATGTGGATGTCGTTCCAACCGGACCCTTGGAAAATTGGACTGCTCCGCCTTTCGAGCCTCGAGTCGAGCCTTCGAGCCTCGAGTCGAGAACGGCTGGCTGTACGGACGTGGCGCCGGGGACATGAAAGCCGGGCTCACTGCCAACCTTTTCGCGTTCGACGCGACCACGGCCGCCGGTTTTCTCCTGCAGCCCCGACCCATCTTCAATCCGTGGTGGAGGAGGAGAGCACCGGCAACGGAGCGCTTTCGGCACTTCTGCGCGGCTACACCGGCGACGCCGTGCTCATCCCGGAACCAGTAGAGAACGCCCTAGTGCGAACCAACGTCGGAGTCATCTGGTTCCTGCGATGCCTCAGCTGATCTGGTCAGCGAGGTCTTCGAAGTCCTCGGCAACGATGTCCCAGTCGCCCGTGGGCTCGAGATCGATGGTCTGATCAGGTCCATGCTCGGTGGGGCGACGAACGAAAGCCGTGCGGAGCCCGAGGGACTGCGCCGCGGCGAGATCGCTGTTGTGCGCGGCGACCATGGCGACCTGCTGCGGTTCGAGACTGAGGATGTCGGCGGTCCGCAGATACGCGTCGGGGTCCGGCTTATAGGCTCCCGCCACCTCGGCGCCGAGGATCGCATCCCAGGGAACACCAGCACGTTTGGCGACGTCGAGAGCCAACCGGACGTTCGCATTCGACAACGGGGCGATGATGAACCGCTCCTTCAAACGGGTCAACCCTGCGATCGCATCCGGCCACGGATCGAGCCGGTGCCACGCAAGATTGGTCTCGTCGAGGACCGGTGCGGGAATCGAGTCCGGATCGACGCCGAGACCCCTGAGCACGGTCTCGAGATTCTCCCGGTGGAGCACATCCAGACGAACGAACTCCCGGTCACCGTTGCGGACCTGCTCCATCGACGGCTGATATTCGGCGCGCCAGGCATCGGCGAACTCAAGTGGAACGAGATCGGGAACATGATCGCGCAAGTGCACGGCCACCTCGGCGGCTACACTGCTGCGCCAGTCGACGACGGTGCCGAACATGTCGAAGACGAGGGCGTCGACCGAATCGAATCCTGCTGTCATGGTTACACGGTAGTCCGCGTGGATCGGACCGTCCACGTCGGTTCTCCCGCTCACCATGTCAGTCCGTCCGCTTAGACTGAGCGGTGTTGGGAGTCGACGAGGACCTCATCGACACTGGACCACACGGCATCGGCGGAAGGACCTGACCGTGGGATGGAGCACGAGCGAATTGGCGCGGCTGACCGGCACCACGGTCAACACGATTCGGCATTATCACAAGCTTGGGCTGCTCACCGAGCCCGAACGGATGAGCAACGGATACAAACAGTACGGGGCCTCCCACCTGCTGCGACTCCATCAGATCCGGCGGATGCGCGAGCTCGGGATCCCGTTGTCGGACATCGGTGCGGTCGACGACGATCACGAACAGCAGCAGCTCGCCCTCAAACAGCTTGAGGTCGATCTCGGTGAGCAGATCGCGGCTCTGGAGAAAGCACGCACCGAGGTGTCCCAGCTCCTCGAACACGGAGCGCCGATCGATACTGCTTCAGGCTTCATCGACATCGCCGCCCGGATGTCGAACTCCGATCGCGCACTGATGAACATCTATTCGACCCTGTACGAGGAATCGGCGCTCGCGGAGATGCGGTCCATCATGTCTGAGACCACCCCGTACGACCAGGAGGTCGACGACCTCGCCGAGGATGCCGACGACGCCACCCGCGCACGCTTGGCAGAGCAGATCGCCCCGAGTATGAAGCGACAGCTCGAAGCGAAACCCTGGCTCCTCGCGCCGACCGAGCGGATGACCGGGGACGTGAAGATGGGGCAGGCTGCGATCATCGGCTCGCTCAGAGAGCTCTACAACGACGCGCAGATCGACGTCATCCAGCGTGCCTTCATCTCTGTCTTCCCGACTCTCGAGATTCCGGACGAAGATCGCGAGCGGTTCATCGCTTTCATCAAGCACGTGGCCGCGGAGGAAGAAGGCTGAGGCAGGAGACTGAGGCGGAGGAAGAGGAGTGAGGTCGGGAGCTGAGGGAGAGAGCTGAAGACAGTGACTAGGGAAGATAGCTGAGGATTCGCTGGGTTCGACGATGAGGGCTTGACCCTGTTCTGAGAACACAGTCTGTACTGAACGTATCAACCATCAGATCCGGTTCATTCGGGCCGGGATCTGCCGATCACGTTCAGGAGGACACCATGAATCCCATCATCGAATTCTTCCAAGGTCTCGCCGCTCAGGTTCCCGACCTGCTTCAGCCGTTCATCATCGCCGCGGCCGGGGCGGTCCCCTTCATCGAGGGTGAGATCTCCTCAATCATCGGCGTGTGGGCCGGAATGAACCCCGTGCTCGCCGGAATCGCCGGGACCATCGGCAACTTCATCTGCGTCACCGTCATCGTGCTCCTCGGCGCACGGGCGCGTCGCGCTGTCGTGAATCGGCAGAGCGAAAAGCGTGAGCTCGCGGCCGTGGGAGTCGGCGCAGGTGTCGGCTCCGGAGCGGTTGATGGTGCTGTGCCCGAGGCCGCTGCCACGCGGAATGGATCCGCCGACGTTCTCTCTCCGGATCCAGCGGCCGACAGCGATGCCGGTGACACGGTGACGGAGGGCCACCTCGGTGAGGGTGGGAAGCCCGAGTCCAAGGGACGGGTCAAGTTCAAGAAGTTCCTCACCCGCTTCGGTGTTCCCGGCGCGAGCCTGCTCGGACCGTTGGCGATTCCCACCCAGATCACCTCGACGATCCTCGTCAGTGCTGGTGTGAAGACCTCGTGGATCCTGCTGTGGCAGGGCATCGCGATCATCGCCTGGACAACCTTGACCACGCTCATCGCCACCGGATCGCTCGCCCTGCTGGCCGGCTGAAGCCTCAGGAACTGCGGTCCCCGCAGGTGCCGCCCTCACCAACCCACCGCCCACGGACCTCGTCGCCGCAAGAAGAAAGGACGAATCATGCGCTCGCTGTATCGCCACCGGCTGGTCCTCACCCTCACTGGCCCGATCCTTATCGCTCTGGGACTGCCGCTGATCGTCCCGTTCGCCGCGACCCTGCTGGGCGAGACGATGCAGCTGCAGATGCGATTGAGTCTGCCCGAATCGCTGCTCGCGACCTTGGGCATTCTCGTCGCGTGGTTCGTCATCTCGCGGACGATCGACGTCGTCCTCAGCGGAAGCGACATCGGCGGCAAGATGACCGGGCGTCTGGTGTCGGCGGGTGCGTCGGTGCTCGTGCTCGGCGGAGGCTACCTGCTGATCACCGGTTCGATCCCATTGGCCGCGATCACTGCGGTCGTGATCAGCGGTCTGTTCTTCGCGTTGAATACGATGCTCGATGTTCGGGCGATGAAACCGACAGGATTCCGACGATCCAGCTGACCCAGCCCCGGTGCTGATCTCCACGGTGGCGGTAATCCTGAGCAGGGAACCATCTGAAACGTACAATGGACTGGATGTCTGATACCGGGAGAACCCACACCTCGTCGCTGGCCGTGCTCGGTGCGCTGCTGTTCATCACCGCCCGCAGCCTCGATGCCACCGGTACGCCGGGGATCCCCGCGAGTGCTGACCCGGCCAAGCTCAGCCCCACCGACCGAGAGACCCTCGCCGAGGTGGAGTCCGCGCTGACCGTCCAACTCGAGAATTCAGGGGCGTCTGTGACGTCCACCCTCGCCGAGGTGGCTGCGGCGGTTGCGTACGTCCGTGGCCGGGCGGAGGTCCCTAGTCTGACCGCGAGCCGGTACGACAAACTGCGCAAGTCGGTGCTCGACAGCCTCGGTGCGACCTCGGCGCAGGGGGCGACGATTTGGCCGCCGACCAGTCAAACCGCGGTGCAGAGGTTCGGGTCCTGGAACGAAGCGCTCAAGGCGGCGGGTCTGGCGACGAACAAGATCGGCCGAGCCAAGGGGCAGCTGCGCTTTGACTCGGATGCCTACGACAAGGCGATCGCCGAATTCCTCGCCGACTGCGAATCACGCGGGACCGCCGCGACCTACAAGGCTTACACCGAATACGCCGCCGAACATAAGGGCGAAGTGCCCTCGGCCGCGGCCGTCCGGAAGTTCTACGGAAGCTGGAATTCAGCGCTCGCCGCGGTGGAGTGAGGTGCGGATCAGCGACCGTGCGTCTTAACTCCGACCGCTCACGCTATGCGATGCGCGGTCGACGGTGACTTGAGCGCTCGGTGGCTCAACACTCCTGGCATCACCGGCTAGCGGCGAAGGCCTCCAGCCGGTCGCACGCAGTGTTGATGGTGTCCTCGGACACGGCGAAGGTCAGACGCAGGTAGCCTTCGCCGGCCGGGCCGAAGGCCGAGCCGGGGATCGTCGCGAGGTTGTGCTTCTCGAGCAGCTGGGTCGCCAGTTCCCACGAGTCCAATCCCCACTCGGACACATTCACCCAGGCATAGAACGTCGCCGCCGGCCGCAACAGACTCAAGCCCTCGATGGCGTTGATGCGCTCGACCATGAGCTCGCGCCGCCTGGCATACGAAGCGACCATCTCATCGACCGCGGTCTGCGGTCCCTCGATTGCGGCGACCGCTGCCTCCTGGACGAAGCCGGGCAGGCTCGAGGTCAGGCCCTCCTGCAGCAGTGCCATCGGCGCGATGAGATCCTCCGCGCCGATGACGAATCCGCACCGCCACCCGGTCATGGCATAGGTCTTCGAGAAGCTGCCGATGGCCAGGAATCGATCGAACTCAGCCCCCACCTCGGCGGTGGATGGTTTCACCTCGGCGATGGAGGTGTATTCCGCCTCGAAGACCATCTCGTCATAGACCTCATCGGAGATGACGGTGAACCCATGCTCATCGGCCAGCGCGGCAATCTGCTCGAGGTCGGTCCGATCCATCACCGACCCCAAGGGGTTCGAGGGACTGTTGATGATGATCGCCGCGGTCTTGTCCGTGATCGCTGAGCGGACATCCTCGGCGCGGAGCTTGAAATCGTTGTCTTCGGTGACGGGGACGGACACGGCAACCCCGCCGAGGCGGTGCACCTGACCCATGTAATTGGGGAAGCTCGGGTCGGGGATGATGACCTCATCCCCTGGAGCGACAGTGACGTCGAGGGCGAAGGTGAGCGCCTCCATCGCGCCGAAGGAGACCATGACGTTCTCGGGCGTGATGCTGCGATTCCACCGATTCGAGTACTTCCGGGCGATCGCCTGCCGCAGTTCGGGGATGCCCGCATTGGCGACGTAGCGGGTGTTGTCGTTCTCGATCGCGCGGATGCCGGCGGCCTTGATGTGCTCCGGAGTGGTGAAGTCCGGTTCGCCGACGGTGAGCTTCACAGCATCGGGGAAGTCGAGGGCGAGGTTGAACATCTTGCGGATGCTCGACGCCGGGTAGGAAATGGCCATGGGGGAGATGCGGGATTTCGTCATGGCTTCAGTCTGCCCCTTCCTCGCGAGCTGAGGCAGAGGGCACCGCTGCGTAAGACCCGAGGACGGTTCCCACGGCTCCGTGTCGGCTTGGTGAAACGGTCCTACGTGCCTCGCTCCGCCGTTTACGTGCGCGGCGTCACAGCGCCTACAATCTGCACCATGAGGAACGCCCGCGGCCACGAAGCCGAGCGAGAAGAACCACACCAGATCGATGGCCTGGCACAGCGACTCAACTGGCTTCGTGCCGGAGTGCTCGGCGCGAACGACGGCATCGTTTCGACCGCCGCCGTCGTGGTCGGAGTCGCTGGCGCGACGAACAGCTTCACGCCGGTCCTGCTTGCCGGCGCGGCAGCCGTTGTCGGTGGGGCGATTTCGATGGCCCTCGGCGAGTACGTTTCGGTCTCGAGCCAGCGCGACAGCGAGCGGGCCCTGATCGATAAAGAGCGAGAGGAGCTCCGAGTCGACCCAGATGGCGAGCTCGAGGAGCTCATCGGGCTGTATGAGACTCAGGGGCTCTCGCGCAGCACCGCGGAGGTGGTGGCGAAGGAGCTCACCGAGAAGGATGCGCTCAAGGCGCACCTCTCGACGGAGCTCAACATCGACGAGGACGACGTTGTGAACCCGTGGCACGCAGCGCTCGCCTCCGCGCTCTCGTTCTTCGTCGGCGCGCTCCTGCCGATGCTCACTATCCTCTTCCTGCCGACCTCGATGAATATCCCGGTGACGTTTGGTGCGACCATCGTCGCCCTCGCGATCACCGGCTACGTCGCGGCGTGGGTCGGCGGCGCGAACAGGTGGTCCGCCGTCGCCCGCACCTGTATCGGCGGTGCGATTGCGCTCGCCGCGACATTCCTTGTGGGTATGCTGTTCGGCACCTCGGTGGCCTAGGGCATGGTTCGTCACCAATTTTCTGTGGAGCTGGGATCGTGGCGAGATCTGCCCTAGTTCTACGGCCCCCTATTCCGGATCAGCTCGGCTTTGCCACGTGAGTTCAGTGCCTTGGCAAGGTCATTATCGGATGAATCGCCACGAGATCCGACAGACCCGACGGCGTCTTGTTCGGCCAGGTCCTCGCGACAGCGGAATGCTCGATACCGGACCCTGGGATTCGAGCGATGCACCAGACCGGGCAGATCCCCATCTGCGGGGCGTCCCGAGCCACCTCGGTACGCAACGACCTCGATACCTGCCAGCCGACGATCTCGCAGGTGATCACGACCGAGGTAAGCCCGCTCTGTGAACATTGGAGGTGCCGCTTTCCGAGGGGGCAGGTGAGGTCCGCCGCGAAGAAAGCCGACTACAGGATCTGGTCAGCTCGGAGCAGTTTCCGGTTCTCTTTCTCGAGATCTATGATTCGCTGGACATCAGCGGTGGTAGTGCCGGACCGGTCACTCCCGACCGGCCTACTCATGCAGGCCAGCCAGCCGAGAACCGAACCGTGCGAGCAGGCTCGTCTTCTTCGCCCCGGTCGCTGACTCCCACGCATCGGCGAGGCCGAAGATCTTGTACATCGACCGGATGCCCAACCACCGAATCGGTTCGGGCTCCCACTGCCCGGAGAAGTGATCGTTCCACGGCAGCCCGGTCAAGGGCGTCGATGCTCCGGCAGCCCGATCGAGCAGGGTCTTCGCCGCCAGATGAGTCGCCGTCACCCCGTGCCCGGCATAGCCGCGGGCCACTCCGATGCGCTGTGTCGGGTCGAAGAAGATGCCGGCGCACCAGTCTCTGGTCACCCCGAGCGCACCGCGCCAGGCATGCGCAACCTCGAACTCGAGGTCCGGGAAGAGCGAGGACAGGCGCCCGGCCAACAGGTCGACCACCTCGGCGGGGACCTCACCGTCACCGGGCAGACCCGACCGGAAAGCATAGGGCGCCCCACGGCCGCCGAGCGCGATCCGGCCATCGGCCGTGCGCTGGGCATAGATGAACGTGTGCGCCGTGTCGCCGAGGCATTCGCGCCCCTCCCAGCCGATCGACGCCCACGCGTCGCCCGGCAGCGGCTCGGTTGCGATCATCGACGAGAACACCGGGATGACCTGCCGTCCCTGCAGGCCCGGCAGGTCGCCGCCGACCGTGTCCGAATACCCCTCGAGGCACACGAAGATCGTGTCCGCGCGCACCGGCCCGCGGTCCGTGGCGACCGAATTCTTTCGGATATGCCTCGCCGAGGTGGCCTCGCAGATGGTCACGCCCTGTTCCCTGAGCACGTGGCCGAGTCCCCGGGTGAGCAGCGCGGGATCGATGGCGGCGGTACAGGGGAAGTAGAGACTGCCGAGTGCCCCGTCGACGTTGATGCGGGCACGAGTCGCCTCGGCGTCGAGGAACTGCATATCCTCCGTCCCGTATCCGAACTGCTCATTGCCGGCCTCAAGGTCGCGCAGCCGGGACAGGCCGGCCTCCGACTGAGCGATGTCGATGTGGCCGCCGCGGACTTGTTGGGCATCGATGCCCTCGGTCTCGCAGACGTCGAGGACCTCGTCGATGGAGTCGAAGAGTGCGGACTGAAAGGCGCTGACGCTGGCGACGCCGTCGAGTCCTGCCGAGCCGACCGGCCCGGTGGGATCGTTCTTCCGGGCGCGGTCGACCGCCTCGGCGAACTTGCTGCGATTGCCCGGCAGCAGGGTCGAGAGCCATCCGCCGTTGCGGCCGGAGGCGCCGTAGCCGATGTGGCGGGCCTCGATGATGGTGATCGCCCAATCGGGGTGGGCCTGCCTGGCGTAGTAGGCCGACCACAGGCCGGTCAGTCCGCCGCCGACGATGACGAGATCCTGCTTCTCGCGCGGCAGCGGGACGGCGTCGACGTCGTCGGCGGGGGATGCTGCCAGCCAGTGTGAGGCTTCGCCATTGAAGTAGGACACGGATCATCTCCTGAACTCGAGGCGGACCTTGTGGTCGCCTACGAAAACAGTTCTATCTCACGCTCAACGGGAAGTAAACAGTTGTGGTGATTTGTATTGAGTGTTGAAACGCGCTCGACTGCCCACTGATTTCTTCGTCGAGGCGGGACTCGGGTGGGCTGTCTAATTACACTGTTCGCATGAGCGCAATGGAGCCGATCAACACCCACGAATTTCCTCTCAGCCATGAATTGATCGAGGAGTGGCAGACCATTCCGGCCACCTCGACGGGAGGACCCGACACAGTCGGGTCGGTGGGGCTGGAAGGGGCGGCCGCCTCGGCGGGGGAGGCGTCTGTGACAACGGGATTCGCCGAACTCGGCACCATCGGCGGTGCCGAATACGGGTTGTGGGAGATGAGCGCTGGAGCGATGCGCGATATCGAAGGCGACGAGGTCTTCCTCGTCATCTCCGGGACCGGGCGCATCGAATTCGACGAACCCCTTCGCGACCCCATCGAACTGGCGCCGGGATCGCTGGTTCGCCTCGATGATGGGATGAAGACGCGCTGGTACATCGACGGAACGCCGCTGCGGAAGCTGTTCATCGCGCCCGGCGAAGGGTGAGCTTCACTCTCTGGCGAGCTGGGTTCGCAGGACCGAGGGAGTCGGGAAAACGTCATGGGCGCGGATCCTCTTCGTTGAGTAGTGTCGAAGGCAACCCGCTCGGATGAAAGGGATCGACGATGATCGACGTGGCCCACCCGCGCGACCTCGTTATGATCGGCGCGATCTTCGGACTCGCTGCGTTCATCTGGTCAGGCTGGGCACAGGAAGCGCCACCCAGAGCACTGGTCTGGCGGCTCGTGCTCGCCGGACTCGGAGTCGCGGGCCTCGCACTCGCGGTACCGAGCATCCTCACCGCCATCGGCAACTGGTCGGAACCCAGCGCTTTCACCACCGGGACCACCGCGTTCACCCTCTACCTCATCGTGTTCTGGGCCGAGGTGATCATCGGGGCGGTGGCGAGCTTCTTCCTCATCCGCACCGGCCAGACCGAGAATATCGCTCCACTCATCTTCGCGATCGTCGGTATCCACTTCTTCGCGCTCGCCGTCGTCTTCGGCCAGCCCGTCCTTCACGTGGCGGGGCTGATGCTGACCATCGTCGCGGTGGTCGCGTTCATCTTGCCGCGCGAGACCGCGGCGCCGAGTTTCTGGTGCGGCATCTTCGGCGCTCCGGTATTCCTCGGCATCGGCCTGTGGTGTCTGCTGGCCGGGCGCAGCGCGCTCGCCGTCGGATGAATCTCGGACACCGCTGACAATCCCTGGTCAGGTGCTCTATCGTGAGTGAACCGGTGCGCACCGTGGCCCGGGGACGGTTTCGTCCCGCGTTGCGCAGCACGCATGGACACCTCAGCACCGACACCTCAACATTGCCCGGAAGAGATGCACCCCGAAGAAGGAGTCGACGATGAAGACTGCTCGCCGCTTGGACAACCTCGGCACCGAGACCGCTTTCCGCGTGGCCCAGGCCGCCGCCGACTGGAAGGCGAAGGGCAACGAGGTCTTCCCGTTCCACCTCGGCGATCTCAATTTCCCGCTCGCTCCCCACATCGTCGAGGCGATGGAGCAGGCGATCCGCAACGGCAAGACCGGTTACTGCCCTGGGCCGGGGATTCCCGAACTGCGGGAGGCGCTCGCCGATGACATCGGCTCGCGACGCGGAATGACGATCGACCCCGCCGAGGTGGTCGTGACCACCGGAGGCAAGCCCGTGATCACGAAATTCCTCCAAGCCGTGATGAACCCCGGCGAAGGCGTGCTCTACCCGAATCCCGGATTTCCGATCTACGAATCCCAGATCGAATATCTCGGCGGTACGGCCCGGCCCTACCGATATGTTCCGACCTCCGACGGCTTCGCCATCGACCTCGACCACCTGCGGGCATCGATCGATGAGAACACCACCGCCATCATCTACAACGACCTGCAGAACCCGATCTCCGCAGAGTCCACCCCGGGCGAGCGTGAGGCCATCGCAGCGATTGCGCAGGAATTCGACCTGTGGGTGCTCTCCGACGAGGCGTACTTCGAGATGCGCTATCGCGGGAAGTCCCAGTCGATCGCCGCGCTGCCGGGAATGCGGGAGCGCACCGTCATTCTCTACACGTTCTCGAAGAAGTACGCGATGACGGGTTCGCGGCTCGGCTGTGCAGTGGCCCCGAAAGAGGTCTCCGAGGCGATCTCGCTGATGAACACCAACGACGAATCCTGCACGAACCAGTACGTGCAGTGGGCAGGGATTGCCGCCCTGCGTGGACCGCAGGGGCCGGTCGGGCAGATGCTGGAGGTGCTGCGCAAGCGACGTGATGCCACCTGCCGGCTCATCAACGAGATTCCCGGCATGTCCGTGGCGACCCCGGGCTCGACGTTCTACGTCTTCCCCGATGTCACCGAGGCGATGGAGGCGAAGGGAATCGCGACTGTGGCGGACTTCACCACCGAGGCTCT
This sequence comes from Brevibacterium sp. H602, assembly GCF_051172395.1. Taxonomy (NCBI): domain Bacteria; kingdom Bacillati; phylum Actinomycetota; class Actinomycetes; order Micrococcales; family Brevibacteriaceae; genus Brevibacterium; species Brevibacterium sp. H602. The sequence continues at coordinate 139,138 of NZ_JBPIZD010000002.1, forward strand.
GCATGCCACTGGTGTCTCATTCTGCACTCGCGAGCACTTCGGGTCACCGCAGCCCGGTGAGGACCGGTCGTACATTCGACTGGCCTATTCGGGCATCGACGAAACCGCGATCACAACCGGTCTCGGCCGCCTCAAGGAGTGGATCGAGGCGGGGCGGTAGTCCGTGCGCCGGGGTTGCGCTTGCAGCGGTACCGGGCTGGGGCGCCGTCGCGAACACTGCTCTGTTCGGACCACAGTGCCGTCGCGCGACCACGGCTCGGTGTCGACTACGGCGCCGTCCCGGCCGCGGCTGCGTGCCGACCGCGACTCAACGCGGACCACGGTGCAGTGCCGACCACAGTTCGGTCCAGACGACAGCTCTGTTATGTCCAGCTGCTCCAGGCAGGCCGGCGGGTGCTCGGCAGCGCGTTGTCACGGCGCCAGTCGTGGATCCAGTCGGGCAGTTCGGGTTCGTTCTCCGGCATCCCGAAGGCCTCGATGAGGTCGTCCCTGGTGAGCGGCCGGTCATCGGAGATCAGGCGAGTGGCGACATAGGCTCGGGCGAAGATCTCGCCGTCGACGACCATGCGCTGTTCGAAGAACACGGTGCGCTCGTCGATTCCGCAGACCTTGGTCTCGAGGTTGTAGCGCTGCCAGAGTTTCAGTGATTTGCGGAAGCTGATGGTCTCGGCGCTGACGACGCCGGTCCACCCGCGCTCACGCATCGCCTGCCATGCTCCGCTGCGTACCATCATGTCCAGTCGTCCCAGGTCCATGATGGAGAGGTACTTGCCGTTGTTGAGATGCATGAATATGTCGATCTCACCCAGGTGGACGCGCATGGGGAGGGAGTAGGTGTCCCAGATGTCGCGCGCGGAACGTCGGTGGGACCTCAGCAGGTGCAGGACCATGCGCAAGAAGTGCATGCAATCTATGTTACTTGACAGTATTTTGCTGGGTGATCATAACCCTGCCGGGTGAATGGGGCTCTGACTGGGGAACGTGGGCCCGACCGCGAATGCGCCCACGGAAGGGTGCGCATCCACGGACCCCGGGAGTCGCCTCGGCGAGGGTGGGTGTCAGTCCTTCGCGGGTTCGGGTTCGCGGCCGGGGATGAACGGTGATTCTTCGGGCTGGGGGTGGCGCTTCCACTGGATGAGCATGATCGCCACACCGAGAGCGACGGCGCCGATCGCGCCCCACACGTTGGTGCGCAGACCGAGGATGACGAAGCTCGGGTCGAGTCGGATGGACTCCCAGACGATGCGGCCGGCGCCGTACCACATCAGGTAGACGGCGAAGAGGCGTCCCCACTGGAAGAAGACGTGGCGGCCGAGATAGAGCAGGACGAGTGCGCCGAGGCTGTTCCAGACGACCTCGTAGAGGAACGTCGGGTGGAAGAGCGTGTCAGCCGGGGTGCCTGGTGGGATGGCGGGATTGCGGGGGTCGATCTCGAGGCCCCAGGGCAGGGTGGTCGGCAGTCCGAAGAGCTCTTGGTTGAACCAGTTGCCGAAGCGTCCGCAGGCTTGGGCAAGGATGAGACCAGGGGCCAGGGCGTCGAGCAGAGTGGTGAGTTTGAGGCCGAGGCGGCGGCACATGATCCATGCACCCAGCGTGCCGCCGATGAGCGATCCGAAGATCGCGATTCCGCCCTCCCAGATGGCCCACACCGAGCCTGGTTCGAAGGGGTTCCACGGGTTGCGACCGGGACCGAAGTAGTCGGTGTAGTGCGTGATCACGTGGTAGATGCGAGCGAAGACGATGGCCATCGGCACGGCCAGGGTCGCAATGTCGAGGACCTGCCACTCTTCGACTCCGCGCTTGGTTAGGCGGTGGTTCGTGAGCACGATCGCGATGATGATGCCCACGAGGATGCACAGCGCATATAAGTGGATCGTCAGCGGTCCGAGTTGGAAGCTAGAGATGGAAGGACTGGGGATTGCCGCCGAGATGTCGTGCGGAATCGCGGTCGCGCTGGAAGTGACTGGGCCGAGGTGCATGGGGCCAGTCTATTTGCACCCGTCTGAGAATCTCTTATGCAGCGTCTGGTCTCTGACCGGCGAGGACCGTTTTCGGGCCGATTGCTGTGCCGCCTGCGCTCCGACTAGCGCGTAAACCTGAGTCCTGTGGGGTGAAGGCAGCCGCGACAAGGCCATTCGCGCTCACATCAGAATGGAGGCACAGCGGTGCCATTGAATGGCCGTGCCCCGCTACGTGCCGAAGAGGCCCTCGATGATGTCGTCTGTGATGAATCGTGAGTGCAGGATTGGAATGCGAGCAGGGTCGGTGCTTTCGGGCGGTCGCCATGCCGGCCGTCCGTCGCCGAGCATGAAGACTTCCCAGTCGGAGCGGTCCATAAGGTGGTGGTGGAAGGAACACAGCAGGCACATGTTGTTGATGTCGGTCTTGCCGCCCAGGGCGTGCGGCACAACATGGTTCACGTCGCACCACCCCGCCGGTGCATCGCAACCGGGGAACACGCATCCGCGATCCCTGGCGGTGACGATTGCGGTCTGCTTCTTGTTTGCGAAGCGCTGTTCCGTGCAGACTTCCACCGTGCGAGCCTTTTCGTCCATCAGGTGGAAGAAGACGGTGCCATCGAGGCCGCGCCGAGCGACGTCGCCCATCGGGAAGCGGTCGCCGGAGCCTGTGGTGGCTTCGCCGATGCCGTTGGCGATGTCGGACGCTTTGGCTGTGACGACCAGGGCGTAGGGCGAACCCTTGGCGGCTTCCTTCATGCTGATGCGCGAGATGAGAGTGGCGAAACGTTCGTAGATCCAGGCCTTCGCACTGGGCTGCGCGCTCATGAGATCGACAGTCGAACCGTCGGCGCGGATGCCGTGGCCGGAAGGAACGGCACGGTTGGCAGCGGGATCCGCGGATTCGGCTTCGTTGTCTCCGGTGGCCTCGATGACAGCCCATGGAGGTGCATCGAAACGATCTCCGGTAAGGACGGCATCGAGAGGTTCGAACCGTTGCTCATCGAAGGTCTGGCCGTGGCCGCCACTACCGGGAGCCTGGTCTGGCCCGGCGTTTGGGGCGAGTGAGGGAGCGTCTTCGCGCTCGCCTTCGTCCGCCTCGGAGTCGGTGGGTTCTGCGCTTGTCGATGTGTTGTCTTTCGCCGATTGGATCCGCGAGGTCAGCAGTCCGTGCAGTTCGGATCCCGCCACGGGATCGAGCACGCCCTCCAGCCTCCAGTCTCCATTGCGCTTGGGGCGGGCAGTGATGAAGTAGGCGGAACGATCGCTGGGGTCGAGCGGCTCGGCACCGTCGGGGTCGATGAGAGCGAGCATCCGACGGAAGATGTCGCGGAGCTCGCTCGCCGTCACCGATTTCGCGTACTTCACGAGGTCGGTTTCCACACGGGACTTCGTCTCATGATCCACCCATGCGGGCAGCGCCTTGAGGCAGTCTTCGATAACAGTGAGGTGCTCTGCGGGCAGGGTGCCGAGGTGGAGCTGCTCGGCGACGAGCGGGTGTTCGGGTTCAAGCGGTTGTCCGTCGAGTGCGACTCGTCCGCCGAGATTCTCTGCGAGCTTTGCCCGGCGGTTCGCTTCTCGCCCCGAGAGGTTGAGGCGTTCCTGGATGAGCGCCTTGGTCGACTTGGCGCCACTGTCCTTGGGCGTGCCGACGCGTTCGTAGACGGCCAGCGCCAGGGTGGACAGAGACTCACTGAGCCGACGCAGAGCCTCGGCTCCATCGATGACCTGCAGGGCCTCGTTCGGCCCCATCGGCCGGTCGAAGGCGCGAAGACCTCCGACCAGTTCGGTCAGTGACGAAATCGAATCGGTGATCTCAGGTGTGCTCGCAGCCAGGTCGTTCCAGGCGGCGTCGGTGAGGATCGGGTGCATCGAAGTCGGGCGCTGATCATCGTCTCCGTGCTCGGGTTGCGCAGTCGATTCTGCCGGTGCGGTCGAAGCGAGCTCTGCTGAGTCCGCGGATTCGACGGTTTCGTGTGGTTGGTCGGAACCGGCAATTCCAACTGCATTGCTTGGTTCTTCGACGTCGGCGATCGACGTATCGTCGTTCGGTTCGTCATCGTCGGTCGAAACCGGGTCAAGGGCCTCGAACACCTCGGCGAAGTGGTGGCCGCTGAGGTCGAGCCCGGCCGCCTTGAGCTGTTCGGCCAGTGTTGCGGGGTCCGATGTTTCTTCGGGTTGTGCTTGCTCCGTGTCCTCGGGTGCGTGGACATTCTGAGAAGTGGTGCCCACGAGATCTGCCGGTGTGGTGTTCGTTGGCGGTCTTCTGCTCGCCCCACCGCGCGAGTCAGCGGCAGTGCGGCGGTCGCGCTTTCCTGACTTGCGTCGCTTGCGGTCGGGGGTGAAGGTCATCGCTGTTGAGTTCCGTTCGTCATTGAAGGTCTCTTAGCTCAATTGTAGGCAGTCAGAGAATAGAAGACAATAGAATCTTCGAAAAAGATTCGACTGGAAATGACATGCTGAATTTGAAGGACGCTTTTGAGTGGTTTATTGGGAGTTCGATCAGTTTCAGGGCACTTTACTCGTCGGCATTGACTCGGGATCGGTGACGACTGAAGTGGCGGGAGAATTCTCGGAACTGGATCCGACCCGGTAGAAGGGGATGGTCTGTGCGATGCCTGCCGGCCGGGAAGAGTTCGAGCCTGCCGTCTGGGGAGGGTTGCAGCCTGCCGTCTGGGAACGGTCGGTCGGTAGTGCTCGAACAGAACCGCCTCGGCGCGGTTGGATCTGGACGCGAATCGCCATCGCAGATGGGATGATGGGAAGCTATGGCCCTTGATTTCACCCTGGTGCAGCTGCGCTACTTCCAGGAGGTCGCCAGGCGGGAGAACATGACCGAGGCGGCGAAGCAGCTCAACGTCACCCAGTCGGCGATCTCGACGGCGATGGCCCAGCTCGAGCGGACCATCGGCCTCGACCTTTTCATCCGACAGCGCAATCGTTCGGTGGTGCTCTCGCCTGCCGGGAAGCGATTCCTCTCAGAGGTCACACCCTTCCTCGAAGCCTCCGACAACCTCGGCGAGACTGCGTTGGGCCTCTCACGTCGTCTCAGTGGAGACCTCACTGTCGGAGTCTTCTCGCCGATCGCGCCCACCCGCCTGCCGCTCATCCACAGCGAATTCGAGAAGCGCTACCCGGATGTTCGGATCAACTACCTCGAGGCGAACCTTCAGGAGCTGCAAGCCGCTGTCATCGCCGGCGACTGCGATCTCGCACTGACTTACACGCTGGGAATGACCGATCGCTTCGATCGCTTCCTCATCGACGTCGTGAAGCCGCACGTCCTCGTCTCACTCGATCACCACCTCGGCGGGGGTGGGAAACGGCCGCGACCAGTCCACCTGCGAGAGCTCGCAGATGAAAACTACATCCAACTGGATCTGCCGTTCAGCACTCAATACTATGACGAGCTCTTCCGGATCGCCGGCGTCGAGCCGATCGTGCGGCACACCTTTGCTGGCTACGAAACCGTGCGGTCGTTCGTGGCGATGGGGCACGGGTACTCGCTGCTGAGCCAGAGCGTGTCCTCGGGGACGTACATCGGATCGAAGACGGTGGACGTTCCGCTGCTCGACGACTTCCCGAGCATCGACCTTGCCATCGTCTGGCCGAAAGAGCTGAGGCTGAGCAAGCGTGCGCGAGCCTTCTGCGAGCTGACCTTGGAGATCCTCGGGACCTAGGCGGCTGAAGCGGACAGAAGGACCCGAACCGCGGCCCGAGGACTGCGCTGGTGCTGGGGAAGGCGGTCGGTGGGGAAGCGGTCCGCCGCCGAGGTAAGGGGCTTACGCGGAGAGGTGCCACCTCGGCTTCTCATCGATTTTCCTCATGACCAGTTTCAAAAGTATCTGTTGGACTAATGTGTTGTGGATCGCAAAGATGGTGGAAATCGTCCCCGCGCCCTAAGGAGATCCCGGATGTCCATCACAGCCCCGACCGAGCAGCGAACCACGTCGACGAAGATGCAGCGGAAGGTGCTCCTGGGCGGCAGCATCGGCCAGTTCGTCGAGTTCTACGACTTCACGTTGTACGGTCTATCGGCGGTGATCCTGTCCGAGTACTTCTTCCCCGACGGCGACCGGATCACCGGTCTGCTGGTCATCTTCGCGACCTTCGGAGTCGCGTTCGTCATGCGCCCCCTCGGCGGACTGTTCTTCGGAGCTCTCGGCGACAAGGTCGGCAGGCGACAGACCCTGACCATCACGATCTTCCTCGTCGGAGCCTGCACAGCCCTCATCGGCATCCTCCCCGGGTTCGACACGATCGGCTGGTTCGCCCCGATCCTGCTCATCCTCGCCCGGCTCGGTCAGGGCTTCTCCGCCGGCGGCGAATCCGTCGGCGGACCGTCCTTCGTCTACGAGCACGCTCCGGTTGCCAAGCGCGGACTGTGGATCAACATCACCCTGGCAGCGACCGCTCTGCCCTCGGTGTTCGCCGGCGGCCTCATCCTCCTGTTGTCGACTGTGATGAGTGACGCCTCTTTCGACTCATGGGGCTGGCGCGTTCCGTTCCTCCTGGCGCTGCCGTTGTCGGCCGTCGGACTGTGGATCCGGTCGAAGACCGACGAATCCGAGCTGTTCAAGAAGACAGCTGCCGAACGGCCCAAAGAGTTCAGCCCGATCCGCGAAAGCTTCCGCGAGAACTGGGTCGGGATGCTCCAGGTCTTCTTCGTCCTCGGCGTCACCGCGCTCGGCTTCTACATGCTCTCGGCCTACTTCGTCACCTACATCCAGACCACGGGCGACCTCAGTCGCGAACAGTCGCTCCTGACAAACGCGATCGCCATGGCCAGCTACACGATCTTCCTGCCCATCGCCGGCCACCTCGGCGACCGCTTCGGACGTCGGCCCATGCTCATTGCGGGTGCGATCCTGCTCGCGGTCACCTCGGTGCCGGCATTCGGGCTGGTCACCAGTGGACACATGGGACTGGCATTCGTCGGGCAGACGATCTTCGTCCTCGCGCTCTGCTGCTACGGTGGCGGCTGCTACACCTTCTTCTGTGAGCGCTTCTCGACGAAGACGCGGTTCACCTCGGCGGCCATCAGCTACAACATCTCCTACGCAGCGCTCGGCGGAACCGCGCCATTCGTGGGTACCTGGCTCGTCGACATCACCGGCGTCAACACCGCACCCGGCTACTACATGGCTGCTGCGGCTGCTGTGTGCCTCGTCCTCATCTTCGTCACGCGCCTCCCCGAGACCCGCGGACGGCTGGGGTGAGCAGGGGTGAGCCTGCATTGACATCGAGTTTCGTCCACTTTCACATCACATTTTGTACAGATCATCGGGATGAAAAGCGATGAACTGAACGAAAAGCGATGTGCGGGCCCGCCCGCGCCCTCAACCGCGCCCTAGACCTTTGCAAACCACATCCCACCCACAGGAAAGCAGCGATAACCAATGAACCATCAGGCACCCCCGTCGCCCGACGCCGCCCCGTCGTCCGCATCCCCATCCTCCGACGCGGCCTTCCTCGCAGACTTCCACTTCGTCGCCACCATCGGTGCCACCGACAACAACGGCGTCGATCGGCAGGCGCTGACGCCGGAGGACAAGCAGACGCGTGACTGGATGCGCGGCTGGGCGACGGACAAAGGCTTCGGCGTGCGCGTCGACGCCATCGGGAACATGTTCGCGTGCCTCGAGCTCGTTCCCGAAGCCCCGTACGTCCTCATCGGTTCCCACCTCGACTCGCAGCCGCTCGGCGGTCGATTCGACGGAGCCTATGGAGTCATCGCCGCCCTCTTCGCGGCCCTGCGCATCAAAGAGGAGCTCGCGGAATCTGGACTGAAGCCCGCCTTCAACCTCGCAGTCGTCAACTGGTTCAACGAAGAGGGCGGTCGCTTCGCCCCGTCGATCATGGGCAGCTCCGTCTACGCCGGTCTCTTCGACCTCGACGAGATGCTCGCTGTCGCCGACCTCGAAGGCACCACCGTCGCCGAGGCGCTGGGCGCCATCGGCTATGCCGGCACCGACACCCCGCCCGAGGCGATCACCTACGCCGAGATCCACATCGAACAGGGCCGAATCCTCGAACGCGAAGCCACGGACATCGGCGTCGTCGAGTCCAGCTGGTACACGCAGAAGCTCGACATCGACGTCCTCGGCGAACAGTCCCACACCGGGGCCACAGCCATGGCCGACCGCCACGACGCGCTCGTCGCCGCGGCCAAGGTCGTCCTCGCCGTCGCCGAGGTGGTCGACGAGTTCGAGGAAGAAGCCCTCGTCTCCTCGGTCGGCCAGCACGTCGTCGAACCGAACTCGCCGATCGTCGTGCCCCGCCGTGTCCATATGGTCGCCGACCTCCGCTCCTCCGATCCTGCCATCGTCCAAGCCGCCCGCAACTCGCTGAAGACGCAGATCGCCGAGATCGCCCGCAGCCACGACATCACCATCAACGTCGACGACTTCGACATCCGCGACAAGCGCCATTTCCCGACCGAAGGCGTCGAACTCGCCGAGAAGGCCGTGGCCAACGAGGGCCTGAGCATCCGACGCTTGGAGACGATGGCCGGCCACGATTCCGTGGCGATGAATCACCGCGTGCCCGCCGTGATGATGTTCGTTCCCAGCGTCGACGGCGTCTCCCATTGCGAGCGCGAGTTCACCACCGATGAGGACATGCTTCGCGGCGTCCGCGTGCTCACTTCGGTGGCCGGTGAACTCGTCCGCGGTGAGCTCGCCGATGTCCGCGACGGTGCCGTCTGGGTCGGTTCGTCCATCGCCGAGGCGCGCGCATGAGCACCGATACCCCGCGCTCCAGCGCCGCCCCGCACCTCAATGCCCGCACCACGACCGCCACCGAACCCAGCACCGCACCCAGCACCGAACCCTGGACCCTGTCCGCCACCGAGGCGCTCGCCGCCTTCCGGTCCAAGGAACTCTCCCCAGTCGACTACCTGACCTCCTTCATCGGCCGCATCACCGCCGAGGATGAGCGCATCAATGCGGTCATCGAAGTCGTCGAGGAGGCGGTCACCTCGGCGCGGGAAGCCGAGGACTTCTACGCGAACGCCACCAGCGATGACCTCGCCGCGGCGGCCGTCTTCCGGCCATTGCTCGGACTTCCCGTGATCGCCAAGGAGAAGCACGCGCTCGCCGGCCGCGGCCTCACTCAAGGGCTGCTGCACGAACGGGACACCGTCGCCGACCATGACGCCGCGATCATCGCCCGCATCCGCGCCGCCGGCGGATTCGTCCACGCCCGAGCGACCTCTCCGGAGTTCAGCTGCGCGACGATCACGCACTCGCCGATGTGGGGCGTGACCCGCAATCCGTGGAACCCGGACCTCTCTCCGGGCGGGTCCTCCGGCGGGTCCGGTGCTGCGTTGGCAGCCGGGTTCGCGCCCCTGGCCACGGCCTCGGACATCGCCGGATCGACGAGGCTGCCCGCCGCCTTCACCGGCACCGTCGGGTACAAAGCTCCCTACGGCCGGATCCCCGGCGCTCAGCCTCTGGCCGCGGACTGGTACCGCGGGGACGGGCCGATGGCGCGCACCGTCGCCGATGCCGCGCTGCTCGCCAAGGTCATGGTCGGGGTCGATCCGAGCGATCACGCGACCATCGCCTCGCCCGGGTTCCTCGATGACTTCGACCCCGCCGAGGCGGTCGATCGACTCCGCGGACGCAGGGTCGCGCTGTGCGTGCGCTTGGGAGACTTCCCCGTCGGGAAGGACATCGAGGCGAATACCCGGGCGGTCGCCTCGGCGCTGGAATCGGCCGGAGCGCATGTCGAGGAGATCGAACTGCCGTGGACGGCCGAGCGGATCTTCGAGACCGCGTTCACTCACTTCGGCAGCCTCCTCGCCCCTGCGATGCGCGCGGCCACTCGCGGCCATGAACACACTCTGGCCGAGTACACGGTGCGGTTCATGGCCGATGCGGAAGCGGTCGCCGCACGCCGTTCGCTCTTCGACGGGCTCGCCATGGAAGCGCAGATCCAGGCGGAGCTGGCGTCAGCGATGGACGGCTTCGATGTGCTCTTGGCGCCCACCTCGGCGGTGGCGGGTTTGGAGGCCGGAGCCAGCTACCTCGACGGGATCACGATCGGCGCCGACGGCGTCGGTCGCGAAGCGGCACATGCATTCGGGGCGGACGGTGCGTCCGACTCCGGCGAAAGCGACGGCGTGCGACTCGACCACTATTGGCAGGCGCATATGACGATGCCGTTCAACATCTGCAACCGCGTGCCGATCGTCAACGTTCCCTCCGGCATGGCCGACTGCGGCATCCCCACCGGCGTCCAGGTCATCGCCCACCCCTATGACGACACCCGCGCCTTCGACGTGGCAGCCGCCATCGAAGCTCTGTGCCCGTGGACGGGGCTGGCGTCGACGGTTCGGATAGGCTCATCGGATGGATGAGCAGACCCTCGCCGAGGTGGAGCGGGCCGGAACGCAGTTCAACGCTGTCACAGCGATGACCGTCGACCGCGCGAATGCCCTCACCGCGGAATCGAACGACCGCCGCGATTCCGGTCAGCCGTCTCGGCGATTGGAGGGGATTCCCTTCGCGATCAAAGACGTCATCGACTTGGTCGGATACCCGACGACGATGGGATCGAACGTGCGCAGCGATGCCCCGGCTGCTAACTCGGCGCCGGTCGTCGACCGACTCGAAGCGGCAGGCGCGATCCCTGTGGCGAAGACGAACTGCCAGGAGTACTCCTACGGAATCCTCGGCGACGAGTCGGCCTTCGGCCGCGTCGTCAATCCTGTCGATGCGGCACTGTGCACCGCCGGGTCGAGCTCCGGATCGGCCGCACTCGTTGCCGCCAGGGTGGTGCCGTTGGCTCTGGGCACCGACACGGCCGGGTCCGTGCGCGTGCCGGCGGCCTGCCAAGGCGTGCTCGGGTTCAAACCGACCTTCGGCGTCGTGCCCGTCGACGGAGTCTTCCCGCTCTCGCAGAGCTTCGACACCGTCGGACTCTTCGCCTCCGACCTCGGCGTGCTGACCACGGCTTTCGACGTGATCGCGGGCGACGATTCCGGCAAGGCGCCTGGCCCAGGTGCGGTGCCAGGCCTGACAGGCAGCGGAGCACGGACGATCGATGTCAGTCTCTTCGCTGACGACGACGCTCGGGCGAGAGACCTGCTCATGCCGGCACCGGACCTCACGGTCACGTCGGCGAATGGGGGAGTCGTCGACAAGCTCCTCGACGATCTTGCACCGATCTACGACTTCATCCGCCTCTATGAGGCGTACGAGGTCCACGCAGACCTGTACGCCGAGCACTCAGCGGACTACCAGCCAGGGGTGGCCAAGAAGATCGAGGCCGGCAGAGACCTCGGCGAGACCGAATACCGGAAGCAGGTGGAAGCGCTCGCAGACTTGCGGAAACGGTCGCTCACGGTATTCGGCGGCACTGATTTCCTGCTCACCCCAGCCATCGACGGTCCAGTGATCCGCTGGGACGAGATCGACTCCGGGACGGCGGCGAAGTTCATGCGCTATTCGATGCCATTCAACGTTCTCGGCTGGCCGGCATTGACGATCCCGCTGCCCGGGGTCGGAGCCAGCGAAGGGCCGCAGGCGGTGCAGCTGGTCGGCCGCCCCGGCGGCGACCGCGACCTGCTTGCTTTCGCTTCGCGGCTGGTCTGACTAGACCCGTGGCCGGTGTGACTTGAGGATCAGTTCGATTGACTCGGGGATGCCTGGTCTGACTCGGTGCCGCCGGTCCGATTCGGAGATCGGACGAGTCGAGTCCACCCTCGACTAGGCTGAACTCGAACAGCCGCCGCGTCTAACGAACCGGAGCCGGGCCGATGAGACCCACGCACAGTCAGATGCTCACTCTCTCCGGCGACTCGCGCGCAAATATCGCGGGAGTCCCTGCGCTCATCGTCAGCGGCATCCTCGTGTTCGGATTCGACTTCGATCCGCTGGGCTCCGGCCCGAGCATGGCTGCATCGCTGGCCCTGCCGCACGAGGTCATCAACCTCTTCCTCGTCTTCTGGCCGCTCTTCGCGCTGACCTATCTGCTGTGGACCCACGCGGGACTGAGAGACCTCGACGAGACCGAACTCATCGTCCACTCCCGGTGGTCAGTGGCGAACCGCCGACGATGGTGGTCGAAGTGGTTCGGGATGGGCGGAGCAGTGTCCTGGGCGACCATGGCTGCCTACCTCGCATTCATCTTCAACATCTTCCTCGTCACCTCTGGCTCGAGCGCCAGCATCGGTATCTCTGCGGCGCTCGGCATCGCGAATGTCATCGCCTCGTGGGCGGTGCTCGTGTACTCGTTCGCACTCGAGTTCATGCGTCTCGACCTCAGCGGCGGCGGCAGCCCCGACGCTCGTCAGCTCGAATTCGAGATGGAAGGCCCACGCGAGTTCGGTGACTACCTCACCTTCTCCGTGCTGTCATCGACGATGACGGCCGCGCTCCCCGGCCGAGCGGTGTCGCGGAAAGCCTGGCGATTGGTGCGCACGAACGTCATCGTCGCCTTCGCCTTCAACTCCGTCGTCGTCGCGACCCTCGTCTCGATGATCCTCTCCTACGTCATGTGACCGTCACCGGCACCGCCCAACCCTGTGCATATCGTCGAGGCGGCCCACCCCGTTCAGGGTGGACCGCCTCTGGCGTATGGGCTCCCCAACCGGGCGGGCCGCCTCGGTGAGGTGGGAGGTCACAGCCTCCAGCAGCTGTCGAGCGAAGCCTTGCCCGAGAAGGTGCGGGTGGTGAAGGTCTCGATGCGCGGCAGCGCGGCGACGTAGCCGCCGACATGCGTGGGCCCGAGGTTGTCCTCGAACGCCACCTTGTGGCCGGCTCGGCACCACGCCGAGGCGAGGTCCTTGCCTTGATCGAACGAGATGACGTCGTCGAGGCGGCTGTGGTTGACCAGCAGCGGAACATCCGGCACCGCGGCCTTGCCCAGCCGCTGCCGGTCAACGATGTCGGTGAAGTGCTCGTCGATGATGTCGGTGAATGACTCGCCGTTCTTCGTCAGCGACTTTCCATCCGTGAAGGCTGTCGAGAGCAGGGCTTCGACGGTGCACTTGTCCGCTGTTTCGGCCACCATCTTCTGCCCTTTCTCGTTGAGGAAGTCGTTTGTATCGATGTCGGCCTGCTCGGCGAACCCGACGACACCGTAGAGCGCGAATGCCGTGTAGACGCTCGAGAGCCCGGACACCGTCTTATGCAGATCGACCGGCACTGCGCCGGCTGAAGCCGAGGCGATGTTGAGCTCGGGTGCCCACTCCTTCTGGAGTTCCAGGGCAGCAGTCGTGGCATGACCGCCCTGCGAGTAGCCGCGCAGTTGGAGTTTGGTGCCCTCATCGATCTCGCTGCCATCGACCTGCTGGACGGCACGTGCCGCATCGAGGACCGACCGACCCTCTTCGATGCGATTGACGAAGTGGTGAGTGCCCTCGGTGCCGAGGCCCATGTAGTCGACGACGACGACAGGGTGCTTCGCGGCTAGGGCCGAGGCGACGGAGATCCCCTCGTACTCGGTTCCCATGCCCAGCTGACGGCTGGGAGCGCATTTGTCGGCGACGCCCTGAGTGCCCGGCGAGATGACGACGGCATCTTCGGCATGGCCGCTCGCGCCGTTCGGAGTGAGCAGGGTGGCGGTCGCGGCTCGGGCCTGGCCCTTCTCATCAGTGGTCTTGTACATGAAGACCGTCGACTTCGCGTCATGTTTGATGAGTTTCACCGGGTCGAGGTAGAACTCCGAGTCGGCCTGCTTGAGCACTGTTCCGTCCTCGCTCGGCAGCGAGTCCGGGGTCTCATAGAAGTCTCCGGGGACTCCTGATGCCGGCAGGTCTTCCTGCGCGGCTGCATATTCGACGTCGGCGGGCGTGAGCTCGTCGGTCTTCTCGACGGCTTTCTTCGCCTGCTCGACGCTGATGCCCTCGGGGACGGATTCACGGTCGAGTGCGCTCGGATCCTCTGCCGCACGGTCGTCGAGGAACTGTTCGGCCTCGGCATCGGTCTGCGGAACGAGTTCGGTGGCCTGGGCCGGCGCGGTGGTCGTGCACAACGTGAGTGCGAGGCCGACGACGGCTGCGGCGCTCAGGGCCTGGAGGCGACGACGAGGCCCGTGTGGGGAGGTGGTCGGCAGTGCTGTGGTTGGCGTGCTCATAGGCGGTGGTCCTGTTCTGCCTTGTCTCTCGGCATTGAGAAGGTGCGGGACAGTAGTGCCGGTGCAGATCGCGGTGGAGTGCACCGTGACGGTGAGGTCAGTGTGGTGACGGGGTGCCGTCGGCCAGAGTGTTCACCGTTGGACGTCCTGATTGTGACGGGCACCACACACATTACTTGATAGTAGAACTGAGTGGTAGTTAAGTGGCGGATGTGTTCTGCGGCGTGCTCAGGTCAGGTCGGTCAGCTCGGGGCTGGTCGGGGCAGGTCAGCTCGGGTCTGGTTGGGGCTGGTCGTGCGGGGTCGGGGTTGGTCGGGGCTGGTCAGGTCGGGACTGATCAGGCGAGATGAGAGCGAACGACTTCGACGATGACGAGGAGCGCGCCGACGATCGACGAGCCGACAGCGAGGCGGTAGAGGAGTCGACGGTCGGCGCGTCGGATGACGAAGTTCGACAGCCACAGTCCGATGAGCATGAACGGCAGCAGGACCGCCGCCGCGATGAGGTGTCTGGTGCCGACTTCGCCGCCGATGGTCAGTCCCGTCAGGGACAGGATGCTGCCGAGGGTGAAGTAGGCGCTCATCGTCGAGCGCATCGATGACGGATCGAGCGAGCGCATGATGAGACTGATCGGTGGTCCGCCGATGCTCGTGGCCGTGCCGAAGATTCCCGAGACCGATGACGCGACGAACATATTGCGGTTCGAGGCCGCCGGTGACCAGCCGACAAGGCTGAATGCGGCGCCGGCGAGGACGGTGATCGCGAGCATCAGAGACAGCCCGGAATCCGGCAACATCACCACGGCGGCGGTGCCGATGGCGATGCCGGGCAGCCGTCCGAGGGCGCCCCAGCCGACGAGCTTCCAGTCGACGTCCTGACGTTCGCGGGCGAACGCCGTGAATGAGGTGAGGGTAGCCAGCAGCAGCAGGGCGGACGGCAGCAGGTCGGGGCGCAGGAGCGCGAGCACTGGTGCGGTGATCATGCCGAGGCCGAATCCGATGGAGCCCTGCAGGCAGGCTGAACCCAGCACCACGATCCCGATGATCAGGTACTGGACGATCTCCATCGATTCCTCATTCCTCTGCTGTGGGCGCCGCGGTCGGACATCTGCGGGCCGCTGGTCAGGCGACTTCTTCCGCTTGCGACACTGCAGCCGTACGGCGCAGATTGCGCGTTCTGATCACCTATTCTATGCGCAGAACGAACAATCAAGCATCTTTTTTGCGAAATTGATTGCGCACAACACGCATGTATGGGCTAGTCTTTACGAAGATTGCGCACGGTGATGACACGGATCAATCCTTGCATCATTCATCGGGCAATCGCTCAGATGTCCATCTACACATGGGAGTGCAGCCATGGCCGCCGATGTCCATAGCGTGAAACGCAGCTCTGTCTCTTCGATGCCCGCGCAGAATCCGCTGCCGCGCGGTCTCGGTCTCGTCACTTCGGTCGGGCCCGGCCTCGTGCTGGCCATGTCCTTCCTGGGCACCGGCGACCTCGTCAGCTCCTCCGTCTCCGGCGCCTCCTACGGGTATGCGCTGCTGTGGACGCTCATCCTCTCTCTCGTCGCCCGCACGTTCATCATCTCGTCCATCGCGAAGTACACGCTGATGAACAAGCACGGGGACACACAGATCCTCGACGGATTCGCCCGCCTGTCGCCGGTGCTGCCGGGGATCATGGCCGCGGTCGTCCTCATCGCCGGCTTCATCACTCAGGCCACCTTCCTCCTCGCCGCGGCCGTCGGACTCCACGAACTCACCGGCGGTGAGTGGGGAGGCAGCTGGGGCCGTTTCTTCTGCGCGATCATCATCGTCGCGCTCACTCTGTCGCTGGTCATGCTGCGCAAGCAGTTCGTCGTCCTCGAATACTTCGCCCGTTTCGCCTCTGTCGCGATGATCATCGCCTTCGTCTACGCGCTCATCAAGATCGGGACCTTCGACATCGCCGGCTTCGTCCAGGGCATGGCCTTCGAGATCCCGAAGGAGCAGAACACCTCGGCGTTCGCCCCCATCGTCATCGCCTCGGCGACCATCGGCACGATCGCCGGCAACATGCCCAACCTTCTCTATTCGGGCTTCATGCGCGACAAGGGCTGGGTCGGACCGAAGTATCGGAAGATCCAGCAGTTCGACCTCATCGCCGGCATGGCCCCGCTGCTCATCATCAACCTGCTGTTCTGGATCGTCGCCGCCGAATTCAGCGCCGCCCACCCCGGCTTCTCCATCGCCGACGAATTCGACCTCTCCCACATGCTCTCGGTCGCCGTCGGCCCGGTCGGTCCGTATCTGCTATGGATGTGCATCTTCTTCGCCGCGATGACGAGCTTCCCGCCGCAGTCGCGCGGTTTCTCGCAGCTGGCCATCAACGGCATCAACCACACCGTGCCGTCGATGCGGAAGTTCCTCGGCCGCGACGAGGAGAACCCCGCCTTCCGGTGGATCCAGGCGATCGTCTTCATCGTCCTGCCCCTGGCCTCGACGATCCCCGGCGCCCCGGATCTCATCTCGCTCAACATCGTCGGCACCGCGATCTCCACCGTGCTCAGCCTCCCGATCATCGTCGTCTGCATCCTGCTGCTGACCTCCCGGAAGAAGCACATGCACTCCTACGCGGTCAATCGGAAATGGCAGACCGGACTGCTGCTTCTCCTCGGCATCATCGCCATCGTCGTCGGCGTCCAGATCGCCATGCAGATCCCCGCGATGTTCCAGACCGCGTTCGGATGATGAGTCGGACCGTCGGTCCGGGGATTCCCTCGCCGAGGCGGCCCACCCCTGCCGTGCGAGCGATCCCGCCGAGTTAAGTACCCTGATTCCGTTGCCAAGACATGGAGGAGACACCCATGACACTGCTGTCCCAGCCCGCACTCGAACGAGTTCCCGCACCGTCGTCTGACGGCAGGCTCCGGTTCTTCGAGGACGATGGTTCCGCGGCCGCGGTGATCCCGACTGATCGGCGCTCGAATCACGCGCCGTCGATCCTGTCCCTGCCCGGCGGTGGTCTGCTGGCCGCCTGGTTCGGCGGCAGCGATGAGGGCAACAAGGACATCGACATCCTCGTCTCCCGGTTCGACGTCGATACGGGACGATGGACCGCCTCGGCGGCGGTGACCCACGATGAGATCCGATCGGATCAGAACCCCGGTCTCTTCGCAGCCCCCGACGGGACGATCTGGCTCGTCTATACCTCCCAGCTGTCGCGGCAGTCCGGGGTCCCCGAGACCTTCAACCTCCAGCACACCTCCGTGGTCAAGGTGATCCGTTCGACCGACGACGGAGCGAGCTGGAGCGAACCGGAGACGCTCTTCGACTGCGAAGGAACGTTCTGCCGACAGCCCATCCAGGTGCTTGAGGGTGGGACCTGGGCGCACACTCAGTGGCTGTGCTTCGACGATGATTCGAAGAACGGCTCCGACCAACCGGTCGTCCAGATCTCCGCGGATCAGGGATCGACCTGGAGACAGGTCGAATTCCCCGAGGCAGCCGGTCGGGTCCACCCGAACATCGTCGAGCTCGAGACGGGACGACTCGTCAGCCTCTTCCGCTCACGCTTCGCCGACTGGGTCTACCTCAGCCGATCCGAGGACGGCGGAGAGACCTGGTCGGTGCCCGAAGCCACCGAGGTGCCGAACAACAATGCCGGGCTCAGCGCATTCCGTCTGCCCTCGGGCATGCTCGCTCTCGTCTCGAACGAGCACCAGGTCGCCACGGAACCCGGCGAGGTGGTCTGGCCGTACGAACGGCTGCGGATCGTCATCGCGGTGTCGAACGATGAGGGCCGCACCTGGCCCGTGCGTCGAGTCATCGAGCCCGGTGACGGATTCTCCGGTGAGGGCAATCTGCGCAGCAATCGCCGTCAGGAGTACCCGCACGGCATCGTCGACGCCGACGGGGTCATCCACGTCGTCTACGCCTTCAGCTCCCGCCGGGCGATCCGACATGTCGTCTTCGACGAGGAGTGGATCTCCGGAGTCGAGGATCAGGTCCACACCGACTGCAAGCTCTGGGGCTGAGTCCCGGGGCCTCTTCACGTCCTCGTGCCGTCAGCTCTGCACGGCGTTGCCCATCTGGTCGACACGGACGACGGTGATACCGCGGTCTTCGAACGGTGTGATCTGCGCCGGATCGGCCGAATCGTCGGTGACGAGAGTCCAGCCGTTGCCGAGGTCGGCCCAGGCGTGGAAGGGCCGCTGGCCGAGCTTCTCGGCATGGGCGAGAACGAAGACGTGGGTGGCGCGGCGGCTCATCAGCTCTTTGAGGCGAACCTGTTCGGGCAGAGCCTCGCACACTCCGTCCTCGGCGGTGACGGCATCGGCGCCGAGGAAGGCGAAGTCGAACGTGAATTTCTCCAGCCCCGCCTCGGTGATGGGGCCGATGAAGCCCTGGCTGACGGGGCGGTAACGACCGCCGAGGAGCGTGAACTCCACGTCCTCTAGGTCGGCCATCTGCTGCAGGGAAGTCAGGCCGGAGGACACCACGGACAGAGGGGCGGTATCCCGGAGCGCACGGGCGACCTGCGCGGTCGTCGTGCCGGCGTCGAGGAGCACATGCGAACCGGCAGGGACCTGCCGGGCGCACCAGGAGCCGATGGCCCGTTTCACCTCGGGGGCTTCGTGGGAGCGTTCGGCCAGCGTGGTCTCGGACTCTGAGGGGACGGCGATCACGCCGCCGTAGGTGCGTGCCAACTCTCCCGAGTCGGTGAGCTTGGCGAGGTCGCGACGGATCGTCGACGCGGTGACCCCGAGCATCTCCGACAGGGACTCGACACTCATCTCGCCCTGCGTCCGGACGAGCTGAAGGATCTCCTCGCGACGTTCGCCTGCGTTCATCACACTCCTGATCGGTAGTCGTTGATCGCCACTGTATCGCGGATTCTCGCGCGGATTGCGCAGAGCCGCCTCGGTGATGGGGCGGTTCGCGAACTCAGACTCGCGCGAACTGCGCAGAACATCCTCGGCGCAGGGGCTGGTCAGGGGCGGTCCTGACCGCGCATCGAGGCTGAGAACGGGCCGACGGCAGAGGCGGCTCAGACGACGGCGAGAGCCGCGGCCTGACGCATCGCCTCACTCATCGACTCGGTGTCGACCTTGCCGGTGCCGGCGATGTCGAAGGCGGTGCCGTGATCGACCGAGGTGCGGATGACCGGCAGGCCGACGGTGATGTTGACGCCGGCATCGATGCCGAGGACCTTGATGGGTCCGTGCCCCTGGTCGTGGTACATCGCGACGATGAGGTCGTAGTCACCGCGGCCGGCGAGGAAGAAGGCGGTGTCGGCGGACAGCGGCCCGACGGCGTCGATGCCGTCGGCCTGCAGCTTCGTGATCGCCGGAGTGATCTTCTCCTCCTCTTCGCCGTAGCCGAAGAGCCCGTTCTCACCGGCGTGCGGGTTGATCGCGCAGACGCCGATATGCGGCCGTTCCAGTCCGGCCCGGATGAGTGCGTCGTGGCCGCGGCGGACGGTGCGTTCGACGAGGCCGGGCTCGATCTTCGCCACGGCATCGATGAGTCCGATGTGGGTGGTCACGTGGATGACGCGCAGCTTGGGGGAGGAGAGCATCATCGAGACCTCCTCGGTGTCGGTGAGCGAGGCGAGCATCTCGGTGTGCCCGGGGTACTTGTGCCCGGCGGAGTGGAGGGCCTCCTTGTTGAGCGGCGCCGTGCAGATCGCCTGCACCTCACCGGACATGGCCAGCTGCGAGGCGCGTTCGATGTAGCGGAACGCGGCATCTCCCGCGACGGGGGAGAGTTCGCCCCAGGGCAGATCGCCCGGAAGAAGGGCGAGGTCGATGACGTTGATGACGCCGGGCACGTGTTCGGCCTCAGAGGGGGAGTCGACTCGGCGGATCTCGACCGCGGTGCCGAGCACCTGCGCGGCCTGCTCGAGCCGTGCGGCATCCCCGATGACGACGGGGGCTGCGACCGCGAGCACCGAGGGGTCGAGGCAGGCGGCGATGCAGATCTCGGGGCCGACGCCGGCCCCGTCGCCCATGGTCACTGCGACTGTGGGAAGCGCGTTCATTGACTCTCCTTCGTGGTTCGCGACGGTGGCCGCGGTGGTCGTGGTGGGCTCACCGGTGGTCAGAGCCGAGTGGATGAGGGTGAGGGAATCGGGTCCGCCCTGGCCGCCGGGCCGAGTGACGACGGCGGCGAGGTCGACATCGTCGGCAATGTTCGCCGAGGCGGTCCTGACCGTGGACAGCACCGCACCCGGGTGGATCTCGCGGATCGTTTCGATCCTGTGCACGCCGAGGCGGTCGAACACGGCGCGTGCCGTCTCTCCGCCGGCGGCAGCAAGGGCGACGGGCCCGAATCCGGACAGTGCACGGGTGGCGAGTTCGGCGAGGAAGCCCGGCAGCGGCCGAGGGTCGACGGAGGCTCCCGTGTCGGTGAGTCGGACGACGAGGTGGGACTCGGTCAGGGCCTCGCGTACGCGTGCGGCGGAATCGTCAAGACGGTAGGGGTCGTCGGCCCAAGCGGTTACCTCGGTGGCGGGGAAGTCGAGCACTCGAGTGTCCGAGTGGTCACGCAGGTGAACGATCTGCGTCTCGATCCTCTCCGCAGCGGTGCCGAGGAGAGTGAGGACCCGTGTGGGCGTGCGCGGCAACGATGACGGGGCGGGCCGTTCAGCTGCTGTGTCACCCGCATCGGCCAGGGCAGATGCGTCGCTTGGTGCAGTGAGTCCGCCTCTTCGACGCTCGGCCAAGGCGCGCGCGAGTGCGGAAGTGCCGACGAGGACGGCCGAGGTCGCCTCGGCGAGAGCGACGATACGGGTGAGATCCTCCATCGTCTCGGCATCGGCGGTGATGAGGCGCTCGCCACCGACGCCGGCATTCGCGGCGTCGATACTGGCGTCCGCGCTGTCAGCGGCGTCGCGGCTGTCAGCGGCGTCCGAACTGCGGCTGTCAACGACGTCGGCGAAGACGTCGGCAGCATCGGTGCCGGGCAGTGACCGCAGTTCGCCGAGGCCCAAATGGCGGGCGGGGACGGGGCACAGATCCGATAGTGCCTCCGGTGCGCTGCCGTCCTCGAGGCTCCAGGCGCGGGTGCTGCTGAGCCGAATTCCGTTGTCGAAGGGCACTCCGCCGACGACCGTGCGGGCCTGCTGCGGAAGCGCCGGAGCGAAGATCACGGGGCCGCCCGCGTGGTCGAGGGCCGCAGTGAGCGCGGCGCGGATATTGCCGCGGAGCAGGGAATCGACCTTGATGAGTGTGCTGCGGGGCGAACCGAAGTCACGAAGTGCAGCTGCAGTGCGGGCGCCGGCCGACTCCGCCGGCAGATAACGGCAGTCGAGATCGACGACGAGGTCCCGGGGATCTGTGTCGGCCGCCTCGGCGAAAGATCGATCGGATTCTGAGCCGGCGTTCGCCTCGATGATGGTGTCATCCGCGCCGGCGTTCTCCTCGGCGATGGTGTCATCTGTGCCGGGGTTCGCCTCGGTGATGGTGTCATCTGTGCCGGTCGCGGACTCTGCACTCGACGAGGTGAGCACGATCGGGGTGCCCGGATCGAGTGTGGCGGCGACCTCGGCAGCGCCGCTGAGATCGTCGGCAATGACCAGGACACCGGATTCGCCTGCTGACATGGCACTCCTTTGCGTCCGGTCCGGCTGAACACCCTCTACACTGACATGTGTGCGCGAAATGCGCAAGTTGTTGCACGATCCACGCACAAATGGGAAGATCGGTGTATCGACGATCTGCCCCACTCAACGAGGAGACTCCCTTGACCACAGACTCGACCATCACGCTCGACGGAGTCTCCGTCCCCCTGTCCCGGCTGGTGCTCGGCACGATGACATTCGGCGACACCGTGACCGAAGCGGCAGCGCACGAGGTCTTCGAAGCCGCCGTTGCGGCCGGGATCACCGGCATCGACACCGCCAACGGATATGCGAAGTCGACGACGGAGAGCCTCATCTCGCCGCTGGTGAAGAAGCACCGGGACCGGATCGTGCTCGCGACGAAGGCAGGCATGCCCCACGCCGATGCCGGCGAGCATTCGCCGCTGTCCGCAGCGGGACTGCGCGCGAGCGTCGAAGGGTCCCTGCGCCGCCTCGACGTCGAGTCGATCGACCTCTTCTATCTCCACCAGCCCGACCGTGCGGCCTCGCTCGACGAGACGCTCGAGACCATCGCCGCCCTGCGCGCCGAAGGCAAGATCACCGCGCTGGGCTTCTCGAACTTCGCCGCCTGGCAGGCCGTCGACGTCATCGCCGCCGCCGAGCGCGCGGGCGCGCCGCGCCCCGTCGTAGCGCAGAACGTCTACAGCGTCCTGGCCCGCCGGATCGAGGACGAATGGCTCGAATGTGGACAGTCCCACGGCATCGCAACGATGGCCTACAACCCGCTGGCCGGGGGCCTGCTGGCCCGCCGCCCGTCGACCGATGGAACGGGGGATCGTTTCTCGGGATCCGTGCTGGCAGAGATGTACTCGCAGCGCTACCTCTCCGACTCCGTCCTCGCCGCGGTCGAGGCCTTTGCCGCCGTGGCCGACGATTCCGGGATCCCGCAGGCCGAGCTCGCCCTGCGCTGGGTTGCCGAGGCGCCCGGAATCTCCGCCCTGCTGCTCGGAGCCAGCCGAGTCTCCCAGCTTGAGGGCAATATCGCCGCGATCGCCAAAGGCCCGCTGCCGGCCGATGTGCTCACCGCCGTCGATGACGCCACCGCCGAAGTCCGCGGCTCCCAGCCGAAGTACAACCGCTGACCCGTCGCCGATCAACCACTCCACCACCTGAGAGGGAACCACCATGACAGCCACCCGAGGCATCCTCGCCGCCACCGCCACTCCGTTCGACGAAGACGAGAACATCGCCGAGGCGGCCCTGCGCGCCCATGTCCGCCGTCAGCTCACCGCCGGAGTCCACGGCATCTTCGCCCTCGGCACGAACGGTGAGTTCTACGCCCAGTCCGCGGCCGAGCGTGCCGAAGCCGCGCTGATCGTCATCGACGAGGTGGCCGGCGCCGTCCCCGTCGTCATCGGTGCCGGTGCCGCAACGACCCGGGAGACCATCGCGATCGCCGCCGATGCCGCTGCGGCCGGTGCCGACGCGCTGTCGATCATCACCCCGTACTTCGCGGCCGCCTCGCAGGTCGAGATCGAGAATCACTTCCGGGCCGTGGCCGACTCCGTCGACGTTCCGGTCATCGTCTACAACATTCCTGCGCGGACCGGCAATGCCGTGGCACCGGCGACGCTCGAAAAGCTCGCAGCCGTGGACAACATCACCGCGGTCAAGGACTCGAGCGGGAACTTCGACACGATTCTGCAGTACCTCGAGCGCACCGATCGCGAGACCTTCGACGTCATTTCCGGCAATGACTCCCTCATCCTCTGGACCCTGCTGGCCGGCGGTGCCGGAGGGATCAGCGGCATCGCGAACATCTATCCGGAGACCATGGCCTCGATCTATGACCTGTTCGTCGCCGGGGACATCGATGCTGCGCGCTCCGCACAGGACAGCATCCGCCCGATCCGCAACTGCCTGGCACTCGGCAACCCGAACACAGTGGTCAAGGCTGCCGCGAACGAGCGCGGATTCGGCCTCGGTCCGGCGCGGGCGCCGTTTAATGCGCTCTCGGACGAGGCGAAGAAGCAGGTCGCCGCGACGGTCGCCGCCGATGTGGAGCGCGGCCTGGCCTGAGGCGCGCATCGCGGGCATGAGATAAGGGGCTGCACCGATCGGTGCAGCCCCTTAGATCGCAGTTGGTGCGGTCGGCGCTCGGGGGCCACCCCGACCATACACGTAAGTGTATGCAGTTCTCGAAAGAGCATATGCTGATAATGGCGAAACTGGACAAAAACGGGACGTATACTTCCGATTCATAGAGTAAGTGTATACACTTGAGACGGTTGACGGGTTTGGACTGAAGGGTTGAAACTATGACGCGGGATCTGGCTGCACCTGGTGAGAGTCGACGACTGGTTGAGTATGCACATGCGCGCCTCCGAGAAGGAATTATCACAAACCGCATACCCGCCAATTCTTCAATTAGCCAAGTCAAACTCGCTGACGAGCTTGGGGTGAGTAGAACACCGCTTCGCGAGGCGCTCCGATTGCTTCAGCATGAGGGGCTTGCGAAAGTAGAAGCGAACAAGAGGGTGACAATTTCGCAGGTCGACCCTGCTGATTTGGATGCTTTGTACGCAATGCGCATTCAGCAAGAGTCACTCGCAGTGTTTCACGCCACCAAACAAGTCTCGGACCAGGACCGTCACCGTTCTGAGCGGGACCTCGAAATGATGTTCCAGGCGATTCAAGACGACGATATCGACGCTTGGAGTGTCGCCCATCGACGCTTTCATCTTTCGATGGCGCAGGGACTTCACGCGCGATATGACACGAGCATTTCTCGGCATTTCGATCACGCAGAGAGGTACCGGCATATCTACCTGACCGATTCTGATGTGAATTGGTCGCAGAGTTCACGAGACCACAGTGCAATCTTCGAATCTTTTAGCGCGGGCGACGCTGCTCGCGTAGCTGAACAAGTTGCAGAGCATTACGGGCGAACTGCGACGTCGGTCATGCGAAGCATAGACCCAGACTACAAGCCAGCTTTAGTTCCATCCGCGATCAACATGGCTCTCAGCCTCCGGTTCATATCCTGATATGCGAACGGCTCAATTGAGTCCAACGACGGCTTCATTGGCTCAAACTGTCAGGACTCTGGTGACGTGTGCTTCCTCGGTATGTGCTTGTCGTGCAGATAGGCCCGCACACACCCGCGCTGAGAAAAGAGCATGTGTTCACTCACAACTTCCGCGTGAATAGCGACTCGTCTTTCATTTCAAAAGTTTTCGACCCCTTCACATGTCAAAGGAGACAAGATGAATATTCTGAAATATGCGAGCAAGATTCCAGGCGGATTGATGATCATTCCGTTGTTGCTCGGAGCAACGATAAATACGTTGTTTCCACAAGTACTTGAAATAGGTGGATTCACTCAAGCCGCTTTCAAAGACGGCGCCAATGCAGTCATCGGGGTGTATCTCTTTATTATGGGGTCCCAGTTGACCGTAAGGTCGACTGGCCCAGTCCTGCAGAAGGGATTCGCGATTCTCCTAGGGAAAATCGCCGCTGGTGTAGCCGTGGGATTGGCGGTCGGATTCTTTGCGCCAGATGGCACGCTATGGACTCTTACGCCGCTCGCAATCATTGCTGCCATGATCAATTCAAATGGTGGCCTATTTGCCGCGCTGACTACGGAGTTTGGGAATAAGACTGATCGTGGAACATTCCCTATCATTGCGCTCAACGACGGTCCGTTTTTCACGCTCGTGGTACTTGGCGCTGCTGGAATGGCGGACGTCCCACTGATCGCTCTGGTTTCCGTGATCGTCCCGATACTCCTCGGATTCCTGCTGGGGAACTTAGATGAGCGGATCCGAGATTTCCTTAAGCCCGGTGAGAGCCTGCTCATTCCGTTCTTTGCGTTTCCGCTCGGCGCCGGTATCGACTTCAAAGACATCGTGTCGGCGGGCCCGCCCGGAGTCCTTTTGGGAGTTCTCACCGTGGTTCTCTCGGGAGGCGGAGCGATGTTGTTCCTTCACATCATCCACCGTGTTAAACGGACCCCGAAAGAGAGAAGGAACCTCATCTCCGGAGCTGCAGAGTCGTCTACCGCTGGTAATGCTGTAGCAACGCCAGCGGTCGTTGCGACTGTCGATCCGAGCTACGCGGATATTGCCGCAGTTGCGACTACACAGGTCGCGGGAGCCATGGTGACAACCGCGATCCTCACGCCGATACTGACGACTCTTGTGTACAGATGGCAAATGAAGCGTGGAATAGATCCGAAGAACGAATACCCGGAGTATGACTCAATCGGACAAGCGACGCCTGCCACTGAACCAGTGAACTCCGACGAAACGTGAGTCCCCGAGCGCGACCAAGAATTCAGAACATCTGAAAGGAGATTGCAAGTGAAGATCAGATACTTGCTTCCGGACAAATCCGACAATGTGGCAATCACGACTGAGAAGATTCTCGCAGGCGAAACGCTCGAAGTCGCTGGGCAAGCGGTAGACATTTCGACAACGATTCCGAAGGGTCACCGTTTTGCTGTCAAGCCAATTCCCGCGGGATCGGAAGTGAACTCGTGGACGTACGCTTTCGGCTACGCCACGCGAGATCTGGCTGTCGGGGACTATCTGTGCAACTCGAAGATGCGGGAAGTGCTAGAACTTCGTGACCCACAAGATTACCCTGATGGACTGACGGTCAATTTCACCGACCGGGATACGACGGTTGAACAGTTCATACCAGAACCGCATACGTACTTTCCCACTCGGGAAGGCGTTTCGAATCCGCCAACGTTCTCCGGCTATTTTAGAAGCAACAGCAGAGGCTGGGGGACCCGTAACTACGTAGCTCTTATCGGAGTCAGTTCGCTCTCCCGAAACCTCGTCCTTTCTGCAACGCAAGCTATAAGCGAAGAATTCGAAACGACTGACGATTTCCACGGTGTCGTCCCGGTAGTACACACCGAAGGCGGTTCGACTACCTCCATCAACAATCGTGCCCTTCTCCTGCGCACATTGGCGGGGTTCGCGGTCAATTCGAATCTCGCCTCGGCGATCTTCGTGAACTCTGAAGACTCGGCCATTAGGAACGAAGATGTGCTGGCGGAATTGCAGAGAATGGGGTCTCGACATCTGTCAAGCAGCATCCGCTTTTTCAACGCAGGATCCGAGGAAGGTTCGGATATTGCCGCATTGCAGAGGATTGCAGCGCCACTGGTAGATCGTGCGCGACGCGTGAGGCCCGGGAAGGCGCCGATGTCGGCCCTCAAGCTGGGATTACAGTGTGGTGGCTCGGACGCGTTTTCGGGAGTCACTGCGAACCCGCTTCTTGGTAGTGCTGTGGAACGAATCGTGCAGGAAGGCGGAATAGCGAACCTCGCTGAGACTGACGAGCTTATCGGCGCAGAACAGCACGTCCTGGCGAAGGTGAGTGACGATTCCGTCATAGGAGCATTTCTTGGAAAGCAGAACGCTTTCAAGTCTTATGCCCGACGGCACGGGCAGACTGCTGAAGGAAACGTATCTGGAGGCAACATCTATCGCGGTCTTTACAACATCACGTTGAAGTCGCTGGGTGCTGGCCGTAAGAAGGATCACGATACGACTCTCGACTATGTCATCGGTTATGGCGAACAAATGGATCGAGTGGGGTACTGCTTCATGGATAGTCCAGGAAATGACCTCGAAAGCATTGCCGGACAGGTCGCGGCCGGAGCCAACCTAATTCTATTCACCACCGGAAATGGATCGATCACAAACTTCCCATTTGTTCCTACCATCAAAATTGTCACAACAACAGAGCGATTTGAACTGCTTGAGAGTGATATGGATTTCAACGCTGGTTCATTGATGGATGGCAAGCCGTTCCAAGAAGCTGTTGAAGAGCTGTACGAGCATACGCTGACTGTG
Source organism: Brevibacterium sp. H602 (assembly GCF_051172395.1). Classification (NCBI taxonomy): domain Bacteria; kingdom Bacillati; phylum Actinomycetota; class Actinomycetes; order Micrococcales; family Brevibacteriaceae; genus Brevibacterium; species Brevibacterium sp. H602. The sequence continues at coordinate 166,616 of NZ_JBPIZD010000002.1, forward strand.
GCTTCCGGGACGCGGAGCAAGGGAGAACTTACCGGCCAGTCTCAGGTGCAGATTTGGCGCGACTGGCACGAATCAGACAACAGCGCGGGGCGGCGACCGCTGCAGGCTGTCAGGACGGGGCCAGCATTTGCGAATCGTGGCGCAGTTGCGAACAAACTGCCGAACAAGGTACGTGATCTTCGCAGGATTGCAATCCTGCCGACGAGTCTATGCTCCGGACAAGTTGCCGAACAGATTGCTGGTCGTGCAGTTTCCGGAGAGTTATCCAGCCAATGGGAGGTCATTGCACTTCCACATACTGAAGGATGTGGAGTCTCGGGTGGCGAAGCAGAGGACCTCTATGCAAGGACGATGGTCGGATATGCCGACCACAGCGAGATTGACTACGCAGTATTCCTTGAACACGGTTGCGAAAAGACTCATAACGACTTCTTCTCAGCGCAGTTACGGAAACGAGGCATAGATACTTCTCGATTCGGGTGGGCTAGTATTCAGCGGTCGGGTGGCATCGAGGCAGTGACAAACATCGTTCAGTCTCTTATCGATGCACGCATTGGGATCAATGACGCACCGACCGCACACGATTCGAGAGAAGAATCGCGAGGGCATGGCCTTACGACTATTGGGGTGGGGAGCTCCAACTCTGGTCTGACGGACTACGCGGCCAGAACGATGTCGAAAACTGTGGAACTACTGGCAGGTCTGGGGATGACCATGATTATCGCCGAATCAGATGCGCTTTTGCTTCAATCAGAGTTCCTCGAACCGCTTGGGCTGGTTGACGTATCCCCGACGCTCGAATATGGAGCACGGCCCGAGGACTCAGGGCTTCACATTATGCAGATGAGTACCGACGACTGGGCGGAAGCATCAACTGGGATGGGCGCGGCCGGTGCGCAGGTGTTCATGGCACTGGCCCATCTGCGTCCGCTGCAGCCTCATCGTTTCCTACCGACCCTGCAATTCTCAGACCAATCAAGTCAAGACTCGCTCTTTGACCACATCCTCACTGGAAACACCCGTCACGACTCAGAGCTGATCATCGAACGGAGTCTTGGAGCATACGCCGGTACTTATTCATGTGTGACTAAGGGCCGGCCAAATACGGGATTCCAACTCTCGCGGGGCTTCAGCGGAGTTTCACTCTGACCAGCATCTATGCCGATTTCGAAAAGCTGCTTGACTCTTTACTTTATGGAAGGACCTCCTTTGAAAATTGCACGAATAGATGGCAAAGCACATCTGATCGATGATTCCGGAAACGAACTGCGCGCTGCGGATATTGAGGCGCTTTCAGGGGGCGAATTTTCGTCCGACGTGAAAGCGTTACTTCCCAGGCTGGACGAGTTGCAGGTGTGGTCGGAGGAGGCCGACTGGAAGACTCGGGGGGAAACAGTCGACTTCTTACAGTTGCAGACCCCATTGCCAGACCCCACGCAGATTCTGGCTATCGGAATGAATTACCAGGATCATGCTGACGAGGTAAACATCTCAGTACCCGAGTCGCCTGCAATTTTCACCAAGTTCAGTTCGTCGCTGACAGGTGCCTCGCACAAAGTTAAATTGCCTTCAGCAATGGTCGACTGGGAAGTGGAACTCGTAGCGGTCATTGGGCAAGGCGGTCGTAATATCGGAAAGCAAGAAGCGTGGGAGCACATAGCAGGCTATGCAGTAGGCCAGGACTTATCGTGCCGAGAACTTCAATTCGCCGCCTCCAACTCGCCTCAGTTTTCACTGGGAAAGTCGTACGAAGGGTTTGCGCCAGTAGGGCCCTGGATTACAACAGCAGATGAGATCGATGTCTCCCTCGGCGTAAGGATGGACTGCCGACGCGGTGACGTGATACTTCAGCAAGGTTCGACCGAGCATCTCATTTTCGATATTCCCACTCTCATCGAACACATCTCTTCAGTCATCGAACTCAGAACGGGGGACTTGATTTTCACGGGAACTCCGGACGGCGTCGGTTTCGGGCGGGACCCGAAAGAATTCCTATCCCCTGGCGATAGACTAACCAGTACAATCGAGGGACTTGGCACCATTGTCCAAGCATTCCACTGATCCATCCGAGGGTATGGTTTCGGCCGGGATGAACTCTACAGCGAGACCGGCTTGAAGCTCACTGGATGTCGAAGGGGCTGCACCGATCGGTGCAGCCCCTCTTGTCTACGATGCCGCTCTGTCTATGGCGACGGTGGTGCTTGGCGAATCAGACCACCGAGAAGCGCGGTTCCTCGCCCTGCAGCACCCGGACGACGTCTTCGACGGCCCACGTGCCCATGTTCTCGTTCGCTATATCGGAGTACGCGCCGATGTGCGGGGTGGCGATGAGATTCGGCGCAGAGAGCAGTGGATCGTCCGCCGCCGGCGGTTCCGTGGCGAAGGCGTCCAGGGCGGCGAATGACAGCCTCCCGGACTCAAGAGCCGTGGCCAGAGCTGCCTCGTCGACGAGCCCGCCACGGGCCGCGTTGATGAGCCCGGCGCCCTTGGGCATCGTGGCGAGAAGCTCGGCATCGAGCAGCGGCTCGTCGCCACCGGGCAGGTGGAGGGTGAGGAAATCGGACCTTGCGACCACCTCGGCGAGGTTCTGGGGCTCGGCCCCTGCCTCGGCGATGGCCTCATCCGGGACGTACGGATCGTACGCAGCGATGCTCAGGCCGAATCCTGCGGCACGCTTTGCGACCTCCCGTCCGATGCGGCCGAAGCCGAGGATGCCGAGGCGTTTGCCGCTCAGCTGCGAACCGAAGAACACGCCCCACTCACCGGCGCGCAGAGAATCCTCGGCCGCGCGGATCCGGCGGGCGCCCATGATGAGGAGTCCGAGCGTGAGGTCGGCGACGGACTCGGCATTCGCTCCGGGAGTGTTGACGACCCTGACTCCGGCAGCAGCGGCGGCGTCCAAGTCGATATTGTCGACCCCGGCTCCGTGCTTCGCGACGACCTTGAGGTCGGGGCAGGCGGCGAGCACCTCGGAGTCGATCCGATCGAGACCGACGATGACCGCCTCGGCGCCGGAGATCGCCTCGATGAGGTGCTGGCCGGTCTTGGGATGATTCTCGGTCCGGTAGTCGAGGTCGAGGCCGAGTTGCGCGGATCGCGCACTCGGTCGCTGCGAATACTTGCCGAAGGACGGGGTGAGGACGGTGAGGCGCATCAGGCTCCGATCTCGATTCCGAAGGTCTCGAACACGGTGTAGATGCCCAGCAGACCGATCGCCAGGGAGGCGAAGACGAGCATCACCGTGAAGAAGTGGTTGGACTTGAACTCGGCCGGCACCTCTCGGGAGCGAAGGTACCAGACGGCGATGACGACGGCGACGAGGAAGACGCCGCTGGCCACCCCGCCGATCTGGACCATGATCACCGGGGACTGGATGATGAGGTAACTCAGCGCCCAGATGATCGGGAAGACCACGGTGAGCACACGGATGATGCGGCCACGGGTGAGGGTGTTCTCCCAATCGAAGACGCCGAGGATGGACACCGTGTTCGTCCACAGCCGGGGCACGCTCGCGGTCGACGCGATGAAGGTCGAGAAGAGGACGGCGAACGCACCGATGAGGAAGATCCAATGGCCGGCTTCGCCCATCGTCGAGGAGTACATCGACGACAGCGTGGTGATCATGTCGTTGCCCTCGGGCACGAGGTTCTGCGGGTGGAGGATAGCCGCGCCGATGACGTAGAAGGACATCGTGCACACGGTCGAGACGATCCAGGAGACGAGCACATCCGTGCGCATCACCGAGATCCAGCCGCGGGCGCGGCGGGCGCGTTCCTCGGTGCCGTCGTTCGGGCCGGTGTAGCGGGCATAGCCCTTTTCGAGGCACCAGTAGGTGTAGGTCGTCATCTCGTCGGCGCCGACGCCGGTGATGCCGAACATCGCGACCGCGAAGCCCAGCGTGCCGGCGGGAATGGCGAAGGTCAGTCCGCTCATGACGTCCGCCGAGGTGTAGGCGAAGTCGGTGAAGGGCAGCGATACTGCGAGTCCGACAGTGGAGACCGTGAAGATGATGACCGCACCGACGGAGAACTTCTCGACGATGCTGTACTTGTTCGTCACGAGCAGGGCGATGACGACCGCGAGCGAGACGACCGTCCAGAAGACGAGAGACGGAGTCGAGAGCGGCTCGCCGAAGACAGGCAGCATGATGCTCAGTGCAGCGACGGCACCGCCGATGATGCCGCCGCGCTGGAGGACCTTCGCGAAGTCCATGAGGATCCACAGCAGGTTGATCCAGCCGGCACGCCCGATGAGGCGGGGACCGACGTGGCCGTAGCCTTCGAGCGCGGGCTTACCGGAGAGGATGGTCCACTGCGCGAGCTCGAGCTGGACCCAGACCTTGACCGCGGTGGAGATGATGACGAGCCAGAGGAGGACGAAGCCGGCCTTGGCACCGAGAGCCGTGGTGGTGATGAGTTCGCCGGAGCCGATGACTGCGGCCGAGATGACAAGACCGGGACCGAGGTACTTGAGCTTGCCCGCAAAGGTCGTGGGCGGTTCGAGCACGTCCTTGGGGTCGAGGTGGTAGGGGTCGACGGCGGCTTCGGCGCCTGTGCGATCGTCCCGGTCGATGTTCTGCGCGGTCATACTCGGCTTCCTTGCACGGAGGTGGATCTGTCCATTGATCGTGCCGGTGCCTCGGGGCGAATCAGAGCACGACGGCCCCGTCGGCACGGCTCATGCAAGTGTGCCACCGATTGCGTGATGTGCGCAACATGAATGCATGAACTGCGCATTCAGGGTTGGTTTGGCGCTGATGAAGTGCTCGTTGTGAGCGAGACGTGGCCTTTCGGCTGGAGTGAGCTTGCGGTGACCGATTCCCTGCACGGTGTGAGCCGTTGATGTCTCCTGCGGGTGGATCCGCCTCGATCGCAATGCAAATCTCGAGGAGGATCCACCCGCAGGGAACATGACGACGACCGCGGGTCGGCAGCGAAACACGCTGCCGACCGACGGCCGTTGGAGGAGTGGAATCACCCGCCGAGGTCAGCTGCCCGGATAGGGCGGGGCCGCCTCGGTGAGGGTGGGGCTCACGTGCGCTCGAGTTCCTCGAGGCTGGGGTAGATCGTCTCCTTCGGGGCGACTCCGTGGTTGCGGATGAGCACGAAGTAGAGGACGAAGGTGACGACGATGCCCACGAGCCACGAGATGTCTGCGCCGCCGAGCTTCGCGACCAGCGGGCCGGTATAGAACGACTGCGCGAGGAACGGGATCTGGATGATCACGCCGACGCCGTAGGCGAGCAGTGCACGCCAGTTCCATGCCCCGTAGCGGCCGGCTCGGTCGTAGAACGCGGGGATGTCGAAGCGGTCCTTCGAGATCAGGTAATAGTCGGTGAGGTTGATGACGCTCCAGGGGGTGAACACCATGAGCAGCGCGAGCACGAAGTTCTTGAAGTTCGCGAGGAAGTCAGCTGACGCCAGCAGCGCCACAAGCACGGTGAGGGTGACGATGCCGATGACGAAGACCGCGCGGGTCCAGCGGCGGATCGTCGCCCTGTTGCCGAAGGAGGTGAGGATCGTCAGCGTGCACATGAACGCACCGTAGGCGTTCAGCGTGTTGACGGTGAGCTTGCCCAGCAGGATGACGATGAAGATGAGGAGCGCGAAGACGCCGCCGCCGACGATGTCACCGACGTAGGCGACCTGGTTCTCGACGAATTCGTTGCCGGACTCCGTCATGGCGGCCGCACCGATGAGCGCGCCGAGAGTCATCGACCACTGCGATCCGATGACCGATCCGCCGAAGGTGAACCAGAAGGTCTTCGACGACGGGGTCGACCGCGGCAGATACCGCGAGTAGTCCGCGACATACGGGCCGTAGGTCAGCTGCCAGCCCACGGACAGCGCGATCGCGGAGAGGAAGGCGGGGAAGGCGAACGACGAACCCGAGATCAGCCCGGGAACGTCGACCTTCGTGAACACGCAGTAGGTGATGAAGAGGAACCCGAGCAGGCCCGTCACCGAGGAGATCCGACCGAGCACGTGGATGTACTTGTATCCCAGCAGGGCCACCAGGGCGGTGAGTGCGCCGAAGATGACGATGCCGATCCACGGGGTCTGCGCACCGATGATGAGGTTGACGGCTTGACCGGACAGGACTGCGCCGGTCGACGCGAAGCCGATGTACATGAGGACGACGAGCACGAGCGGAATGATCGCGCCGATGATGCCGAACTGGGCACGTGAGGAGATCATCTGCGGCAGTCCCAGCTGCGGGCCCTGCGCCGAGTGGAGCGCCATGACGATTCCGCCGATGATGTTGCCGATGAGCAGGCCGATGATCGCCCAGAGTGCGTCGGCGCCGAAGACGACGGCCAGGGCCCCGTCGACGATCGCGGTGATCTGAGTGTTGGCGCCGAACCACAGGGTGAACTGGGAACGTGGCGTTCCGTGACGCTCGGCGTCAGGCACCATATCGATGGATCGCTTCTCGATCCCCGAATTGGTCGTACTAGCCAAGATTGCCTCCTTTGAGTGATGAATCAGTCTTAGTCAACACCCAGAGGAGGCGACCGACGAGACCTGAATCACACATTCTGTCCGATATTTCGGATCATCTGCGGGGTGAAATGAATAGCGGGACTCAACGGCGAATGACTCGCCCCTCAGCCCCGCTTCGATCGTAATCTCGGACGGATTTCTGTTCTGTTTCGCTCGATTCTCCGGCTTGTTTCAGCCGCCTCGTCAGGACAGAGAGCGGGCAATGATCGTCCGCTGGATCTCCGACGAGCCTTCGTAGATGCGATAGATCCTCGCATCGCGAACGTAGCGTTCGAGCGGAAAGCCCCGGGTGAAGCCGTAGCCGCCGTGGATCTGCAGGGCTTCATCGGCTATGTACGCGGCCGCTTCGGAGGCAGCGAGTTTCGCTGTGGCTGAGGAGCGGGTGAAATCGACCCCTGAATCGCGCTGTTCGCCGGCGTCCATCGTCAGCAGCCACGCCGACCGGTACTTCGTGTACATGTCCGCGAGCTTGAATGCGATGCCCTGCAGGCGGCCCAGCGGTTTCCCGCTGATCTTGCGCTCACCTGCCCACGCCACGGCGGCGTCGAGGGCGGCCTTGCCGATTCCCAGGCTCATCGCCGCGACCTCGATGCGACCCCGGTCGAGCACCCGCATGGCTGTGGTAAAGCCCTCGCCTGCGTCCCCGAGGAGGGCGTCCTCGGGCACGACCGTGTCGATGACGAACTCGTAGACCGGGCTGCCGCGCAGACCCATCGTCTTCTCCGGGGGATTGAAATCCAACCCCGCCGAGGCGGCCGCGGTGTCGACGATGAATGCGCTGATTCCCTTGTGGCCGGCATCGACGTCGGTCTTCGCGTAGACGATGATGAAGTCCGCGAAGCCGGCGTTGGTGATGAAGCACTTCGTGCCCTTGAGGTGCCAGCCGCCGTCAACCCGTGTGGCCTTCGTCGACATCTCCGCCGGGTTCGAGCCGGCACCCGGCTCGGTGAGTCCGAAAGCTCCGATGACTTCGCCGGCTGCGGCCCGCGGCAGCCACGCTTCGCGTTGGGCATCGGTGCCGCCGAGGAGGATCGAATCGGTGGCGAGGAACTGCGCGGTGACGATCGACGCTGTCGACGCGCACGCCTCAGTGATGGCGGCGACCATCTGGCTCATCGCTACCGATCCGACTCCGGGTCCGCAAAATTCCTCGGGCAGGTTGAGCCCCATGACCCCCACCTCGGCGAGGGTCCTCAGCGTCTCATCCGAGACGCGTTCGTTCGCATCCGCGGCCGCCGCCTGCGGGACGAGGACGTCCTTGCTGATCCGGGTGACCGCGTCGACGAGTTCCTGTTCGTCGGCGGTGATGTCGAAGGCCATGGGTGCTCCTTGGAGGTGGGGGTCGGTTCGATGGAATTGGACGGGGCCCGGATCGGGAAGATCAGGGAATCCCGGCGGAGAGGCTAGGGGATTCGTGCGGAGTGCGCCGCCTCGGCGAGGTTGGCGCCAGCCGGTCAGGTCAGGGTGCGTCGGTGGGTGTGGCGAAGTCTGCATTGTGCTCGCCGAGGCGGGGCGCCGGAAGCGCGGACGCGGGGCGGGTGCCATCGACGAGGAGCGGGTGGCCGAGGAAGGCGTGCCCGGACCGGAGATCGGTGGCGGTCAGGCCACGGTCCGCGCCGATGGGGCCGGTGACCGCCTCGGCAAAGTCGAGAACGGGGGAGTTCGGGATTCCGGCTGCTTCGAAGATCTCGCACAGCTCGGTCACGGTGCGCCCGGCGGTGAACTCTTCGATCTCGATGCGCAGGGCCTCATCGTTGTCCGAGCGGTGAGCATCGGTGGTGAAGCGCGGATCCGTTGCCAGCCCCGGCTTGCCGAGGGTGGCGGCCAGGGTGCCGAAGAGGCGGTCGTTGGCCACAGCGATGACGAGGAGTCCGTCGGCGGCGCGGTAGGTGTCGAACGGTGCCGAGACCGGGTGGCGGTTGCCGACCCGGGTGGGAGCGGATCCGGCGGAGTGGATGGAGGCGTTCGTCGGCTGCATGGCGAGCATGACGTCGAGCATCGGGATGTCGATATGGGTGCCTTCGCCGGTCGTCTGCCGGTGGAAGAGCGCCGACGAGATGCCGAAGGCGGCGAAGACTCCGGCGGAGACGTCGGCGATCGATTCGCCCACGCGGGTGGGCGAGCCCTCGGGGAAGCCGGTCGAGGCCATGAGGCCGCTCAGGGCCTGGATGACTGTGTCATAGGCGGGACGTCCCGCCTGGCTGCCGTGCTGCCCGAAGCCGGAGATCGACGCGTAGACGATATCGGGCTTCACGGCCCTGAGGTCCTCATAGGACAGGCCGAGCTTCGCGGCGACTCCGGGACGGAAGTTCTCGACGACGACATCGCTGGTCTTGATGAGGTCGAGCAGGCGAGCGTGGTCTTCCGGGTCCTTGAGATCGGCCTCGACCGATCGCTTGCCGCGGTTGAGTCCGGTGAAGTAAGTCGACCCGGAATCTGTGAAGGGTCCGAGATGTCGGGAATCGTCCCCGTGGCCGGGCATCTCGATCTTGATGACCTCGGCGCCCTGGTCGGCGAGCATCGCCGTGGCGTAGGGACCGGCGAGGACTCGGGAGAAATCGGCGACCCGAACCCCGGTCAGCAGCTGCTTCGTTGCGTTCATGATCCTCATCCTCGGCGCTGACCAGGGCGAAGACAACGGGGTCTCTGCGGATTTCGTCCGAGGTGTTGGACGGGGCGGGTACGCAGTCTGGGCTGGGCTGGAGGCGCGACGGTCTCGGTCGCCGGAGTCGCGGAGAGTTCCGGCCGTTCCGTGCGGGAAATGGGTGTCTGTTCCCGCACGGAACGTCCGGAACTCAGTTCTGCCTTGAAAAGATCAGGCTCAGGAGGGGTGAGTCTCAGGCGACGCGTTCGAAGACGGCGGCCATTCCCTGACCGCCGCCGATGCACATGGTCTCGAGACCGTAGCGCGATTCGCGGCGATCCATCTCGCGCAGCAGGGTGGCGAGGATGCGCCCACCGGTCGCGCCGACCGGGTGGCCCAGCGAGATGCCCGAGCCGTTGACGTTGAGACGCTCGGCGAAGTCGGATTCGGACAGCTTCCATTCGGTCGTGCAGGCGAGCACCTGCGCCGCGAATGCCTCGTTGAGTTCGATGAGGTCGATATCGCCGAGTTCGAGACCCGCACGCTGCAGTGCCTTCGCGGTCGCGGGGACCGGACCGATGCCCATCGTCTTCGGCGGCACTCCGGCCACCGCCCAGCTGCGCATGCGGGCGAAGACCCGCAGGCCGAGCTCGGCGGCCTTGGCTGCGGTGGTGACGATGCACAAGGCGGCACCATCGTTCTGGCCCGAGGCATTGCCTGCGGTCACCGTGGCCTCATCGTCGGACTTCCCAAGCATCGGCTTGAGCTTCGCGAGCTTCTCCACCGTCGAGCCAGGACGGATGTGCTCGTCTGTCGTGATGACCTGTTCGGGAGTCTTCCGGGTGGCGGGCAGCGTGATCGGCACGATCTCGTCGGCGAACTTCCCTTCTTCCGTCGCCGAGGCGGCCCGACGATGCGATTCCACGGCGTAGGCGTCCTGGTCCTCCCTCGAGATCTTGTATTCCCGACGCAGGTTCTCCGCGGTTTCGATCATTCCTCCGGGCACCGGGTAATCCTTGCCGCCGGCGGTGAGGCGGCCGCGGACGAGACCGTCCTTGAGTTCGATGTTGCCGCCCTTGACGCCCCACCGGATCTCCTCGTTGAAGAACGGTGCGCGGCTCATCGACTCGACGCCGCCGGCAACGACGAGGTCGGCGAAGCCGGCTGAGATCATTGCGTGGGCGTCGGCGATCGCCTGCAGGCCGGAGCCGCAGCGACGGTCGACCTGGCGGCCGGGAACGGTGATCGGCAGTCCCGCATTGAGCGCGACGACTCGGCCGATCGCCGGAGTCTCCATGTGCGGGTAGCAGTTGCCGAGGACGACATCCTCAATGGCCTCGCCCGGCAGATTGGTCTTCTCCAGCAGAGCTGTGAGGACCTGTCGGCCGAGCTCCTCATGCGGAACGTCCTTGAACTGTCCGCCGAATCCGCCCACGGGGGAGCGGAGAGGTTCGCAGATGACGATGTCTTCGGACACAGAGTCTCCCTTTGGGTTGTGATCGAGCCGTCCTGCCGCGGCGGTGGGGCATCGATCCCTTCGGCATCACTACCGAAGCTGATATCAATACGTTCTGATTTATGAACATATCCGAATATATCGGCGGAGACAAGAGGTCGTCTCAATGAATGGGCATCCGGACGCGTCGACGGCAGACGCATAGGCGGCGGACGCGCCGACGGCGGACGCGTGCGTGGTGAACGGTGGTGGGGTCGGTCGCGTGGGCAGCTGCCGCGGGGAAATGTGAACGGCGGTGAGACCGGCCGCGCTCAGCGGACTGTCGGCAGGACCGCCTCGGCGACATCGAGGACCGTGCTCAGGGCCGCGTCCTGCTGATCGAGGCGGTATGCGAGGTGAAGTTGGGTGGCTTCGTTCGGGAGATCGAGCGGGACCGCGGTGATCCGCGAGTCGTAGCCCGCGGCGACGGAGTCGAACGTGATCGTCACGCCCATTCCTGCGGCCACGAGCGCGGAGATCGACTGCGAGTCGGGGGCCTCCTGAGTCGTGCGGGGGCTGAACCCGGCATCGAGGCACAGGCGCATGGCGGTTTCGCGCAGGTTCGAATTCGGCCGCGCGGGCAGGAGGACGAAAGGTTCGTCGGCGAGCTCTGCGACGTCGATCTTCTTCCGTTTCGCCAGGCGATGTGAACTCGGCATGGCGACACATGGGCGCTCGATCGCTACGGGGCGACCCGCGATGAGCGGAGGCCGCCGACGCCAGCGGACCAGCGCGAGGTCGAGAGTGCCGTCCATGATCCTCTCGAGCCCTTCGTCGGCATAGACCGTCGACTCGAGGTGGAAGGTGATTCCCGGATTGCGTTCGTGCGAGGCCGCCACGAGGGTCGCGGCGAGGTCCCGGGAGGACGGGTGCGAATACCCGAAGCGCACGCGTCCGACCTCGCCGCTGGAGGAGCGGTGGACGGATTCGATGGCGGCCTGCTGGGTGGCGAGCATGTGTTTGGCCGGTTCGAGCAGGGCCTCACCGGCGGGGGAGAGGCTGACCGAGCGGGTCGTGCGTTGGAACAGTGAGGCACCGAGTTCGGTCTCCAGGGAGCGGATTGTGCGGCTCAGCGGGGGCTGGGCCATGCCGAGGCGTTCGGCGGCGCGGCCGAAGTGGAGTTCCTCGGCGACGGCGACGAAGGCGCGGATCTGCTGCAGCTCCATTGACGATCTCCCTCGTCAGGCGTTCAGGCGGTCGGGCATGCGGGTGGCCATCATTATTGCACGCTGGGTAATCAATGCCTGAGCTGTTTTGTAGCGCTCGGCAATGGGGTGTGGGACGCATACTCGAGCGTGTCCGAAATATCGGACAGAACTTGATCCGGACCACTTCCGCGATCCTCTCCAGCCGCCAGAATGGGATGTGTAGTCAGAGCAGACAGCGCAGGACGGGCCGGTAGTCGGTTTCCTGCCGAACCCGCAGACCAGTATCCGCCTCGTCGGACACAGCGACAAGGAGAATCCCATGACCACCAAGCCGTCGTTCACTCAGCACGACCCGTCCCGCGTCATCCGCGCCGACCGCGGAACCGAGATCACCGCGAAGTCGTGGCAGACCGAAGCGCCCAAGCGCATGCTCATGAACAACCTCGACCCCGAGGTCGCCGAGCGTCCCGAAGACCTCGTCGTCTACGGCGGCACCGGCCGCGCCGCCCGCTCCTGGGAAGCATATGACGCAATCGTGCGCACCCTCGACGACCTCGAGGACGACGAAACCCTCCTCATCCAGTCCGGCAAACCCGTCGGCGTCATGCGCACCCACGAATGGGCGCCTCGAGTGCTCATCGCGAACTCCAACCTCGTCGGCGACTGGGCCAACTGGGAGCACTTCCGCGAGCTCGAGGCAGAGGGCCTGATGATGTACGGCCAGATGACCGCCGGATCCTGGATCTACATCGCCACTCAGGGCATCCTCCAGGGCACTTACGAAACCTTCGGCGCCATCGCCCGCAAGCGCTTCGACGGCACCCTGGCCGGCACCCTGACCATCACCGCCGGCTGCGGCGGCATGGGCGGAGCCCAGCCGCTGTCCGTGACCCTCAACGGCGGCGCCTGCCTCATCATCGACGTCGACAAGACCCGCCTCGACCGCCGCAAGGGTAAGCGCTACCTCGACGAGGTCGAAACCGACCTCGACACCGCACTGGCCAAGGTCATCGAAGCCAAGAAGAACAAGCAGGCACTGTCGGTCGGACTCGTCGGCAACGCCGCGGAGATCCTCCCGCTCATCCTCGACCGCCCCGAGGCGGCCGAGGTCGACATCGTCACCGACCAGACCTCCGCGCACGACCCGCTGTCCTACCTGCCGATCGGCGTGAGCGTCGACGAATGGCACGACGAAGCCGACCAGGACGCCGAGAAATTCACCATCCGCGCCGAGGAGTCCATGGCCAAGCATGTGAAAGCCATGGTCGAATTCCAGGACCGCGGCGCCGAGGTCTTCGACTACGGCAACTCGATCCGCGACGAAGCTCGCAAGGCCGGATACGATCGCGCCTTCGAATTCCCCGGATTCGTCCCCGCCTATATCCGTCCTCTTTTCTGCGAAGGACTCGGACCCTTCCGCTGGGTGGCACTGTCCGGCGACCCGAAGGACATCGAAGTCACCGACCGGGCGCTGAAGGAACTCTTCCCGGAGAACGAACACCTCCACACCTGGCTCGGCGCCGCCAATGAATACGTTGAGTTCGAAGGTCTGCCGGCACGCATCTGCTGGCTCGGCTACAAGGAACGCCATCAGGCCGGCCTGCTGTTCAACCAGCTCGTCGCCGAAGGCAAGATCTCGGCCCCGATCGTCATCGGCCGTGACCACCTCGACTCCGGGTCCGTCGCCAGCCCCTACCGCGAGACCGAATCCATGCTCGACGGCACAGACGCCGTGGCCGACTGGCCGCTGCTCAACGCCCTGGTCAACACCTCCTCGGGTGCTACCTGGGTGTCGATCCACCATGGAGGCGGCGTCGGCATCGGCCGCTCCATCCACGCCGGTCAGGTCTCCGTGGCCGACGGCACCGAACTGGCCGCGAAGAAGCTCGCCCGCCTGCTCACCAATGACCCGGGCATGGGCGTCATCCGCCACGTCGACGCCGGCTACGACCGCGCCTCCGAGGTCGCTGAAGAGCGTGGCCAGCGCGTGCCGATGATCCCCGAGCTCGACAAGCGCGACGAGGAATCTGCCGCACAGTAAGCAGTTGGAGTCGCCGCGTCGACGGGCATACGTTCGACGTCGCAGTCTCTTCGGCTCACCCTGCTCTGAAAGGCTCACGTTCTTCGGTGTGCATTTCAGAGCAGGGTGTACCGAAAGAGGAATCCGCCGGACGCGCTAACTGAATAGCTCACAAAAAGGCAGGCAGCCCAGTATCAAAACTGGGCTCCCTGCCTTTTGCTGTGCCGCTGGAAGTTGGTGACAACGAGCAGCAGGGTGCGCAGCCCGGCTCGGATCATCGAAGACGATGGTCCGAAATATCGGACAATTATCTGCGGGAGAGGTTCTGCCCCGCCATCGTGCGGTCCATACTGAGAGGGAATCATTCTCGATCGGAAAGGGCCGACCGTCATGCAGCTATTCACCGGGATCAGCGAACTCGTCGTCAACGACCTCGACACCCTCGGCGAGCTGGGTGTCATCACCGATGCAGCGCTGCTCATCGACGACGGTCGGATCATCTGGTCGGGACCGTCCGCTGAGGCGGACACCGCGGTATCGAGCCGCCTCGGTGAGGGGGCTGGATCAAAGCTCAACGACGATGACATCGCCAACGGGGAAGTCACCTCGGCGAATGACCTCGGCGGACTTGAGACGATCGACCTCGGTGGGAAAGCCGTCATCCCCGGCTTCGTCGACAGCCACAACCACCTCATCTTCGCCGGCGATCGGTCCGAGGAATTCGCGGCCCGGATGGCCGGGCAGAAGTACTCGGCCGGGGGCATCGCCACTACCGTGGCCGCGACCCGAGCCGCCACCGAGACTGAGCTCGAGGCGAACCTCGTCCACCTACTCGATCAGGCCAAGCGGCAGGGAACGACGACGTTCGAGATCAAGTCCGGCTATGGGCTGACCGTGCCCGACGAGATCCAGGCCCTCGACATCATCAACCGGCACACCGAGGAATCGACGCTCATCGCCGCCCACGTCGTCCCCCCGGAGTTCAAGGACGAGCCGGAACGCTACGTCGACCTCGTCATCGACGAGATCATCCCAGCAGCCGAAGGCAAAGCGAAGTGGATCGACGTGTTCTGCGAAACCGGTGCCTTCACCGAGGATCAGACCCGGCGGATTATCGAAGCCGGCAAGGCCGTCGGAATGAAACCGCGGCTGCACGCCAACCAGCTCACCGAGGGAGGGGCGCTCAAGCTCGGCGCCGAACTCGGCTGCGTGTCCGTCGACCACGCGACCTTCGCCTCCGATGAGGACCTTGAGATCCTCGCCGAGGCGGGCACCGTCGTCACCCTGTTGCCGAGCATCGAATTCTCCACCCGCCAGCCCTACCCCGACGCCCGCCGCTACGTCGACGCGGGAGTATCGCTGGCGATCGCCAGCGACTGCAATCCCGGGTCAGGGTTCTCCAACAGCATGCCCTTCGTCATCGCCATCGGCGTCCGGGACATGCACTTCACCGTCGAACAGGCGGTGTGGGCAGCGACAGCGGGCGGGGCCAACGCCCTGCAGCGCACCGATGTCGGCCACCTCGGAGTGGGGGCCCGCGCCGACCTGGCCATCCTCGACGCACCCAGCTACCGCCACCTGGCTTACCGGCCCGGTGTGCAGCTGGTCGAGAGGGTCTACTCCGGCGGTGAGCTCATCGTCGACAACCGATCCCGCGACTGAACTTCATCCACGACGAACACAAGGAAAGGCTCTTCATGACCACATTCATCGATCTCGACCCCGATACGCTGACCTTCGCCGAGGTGGTCGACGTCGCCCGCCGCGACGCAAAGGTCTCCCTGTCCGAAGCCACTCTGGCCCGGGTGAACAAGTACCGCGAGGCCATTGACGCCCTCGCTCAGGCGGAGAAGCCCGTCTACGGAGTCTCGACTGGATTCGGTGCGCTCGCCCAGCGCCACATCCCCGCCGAACTGCGCACCCAGCTGCAGAAATCGCTCATCCGCTCCCACGCCGCCGGCGTCGGCGAGCCCGTCGAACGCGAAGTCGTGCGGGCGCTGATGCTGCTGCGCGCCCGGACACTCGCCACCGGTCGGGCCGGCGTCCGCGCCGAAGTCCTCCAGACCTACGTCGACCTGCTCAACGCCGGAATCACCCCGGTCGTCCACGAATACGGATCACTCGGCTGCTCCGGCGACCTCGCGCCCCTGTCGGCGTGTGCCCTCGTCGTCATGGGCGAAGGCGTGGCCGAAGGGCCCGACGGAGTGGCGGGACCGGCCGACGAGATCCTCGCAAGGGCCGGAATCACCCCGGTCACCCTGGCCGAGAAGGAAGGTCTTGCGCTCGTCAACGGCACCGACGGCATGCTGGGCATGCTCATCATGGCCCTGACCGACCTGGAGAACCTGCTCACCGCCGTCGACGTGTCCGCGGCCATGAGCATCGAAGGACTCTTCGGCACCGACGCCGTCTTCGCCCCCGAACTCCACTACGCGCTGCGCCCGCACGACGGTCAGGCCGCCTCGGCCGCGAACATGCTCGCCGCGCTCAAGGACTCGGGCATCACCGCCAGCCACCGCGACTCCACCCACCTCGTCCAGGACGCTTATTCGATGCGCTGCGCCCCGCAGGTCAACGGTGCCGCCCGCGACGCCGTCGCCTTCGCCACCGGAGTCGCCGAACGCGAACTGCGCGCAGCCATCGACAATCCCGTCGTGCTCACCAATGGAATGGTGTCCTCGAACGGCAACTTCCACGGTGCACCGCTGGCCCACGCCCTGGACTTCCTCGCCATCGTCGCCGCCGACGTCGCCTCGATGTCCGAACGCCGCACCGACCGGATGATGGATGTCGCGCGCAACCAGAACCTCACTCCATTCCTCGCCGATGACGCCGGCGTCGACTCGGGCCTGATGATCGCCCACTACACGCAGGCGGCCATGGTCTCCGAGGCCAAGCGGGGCGCGACACCGGCCTCGGTCGACTCGATCCCGTCCTCGGCCATGCAGGAAGACCACGTGTCCATGGGCTGGTCGGCCGCACGCAAGCTGCGCAAGGTCGTCGACAACCTCGCCTCCGTCGTCGGCATCGAACTCTATGCCGCCTCCCGTGCCTGCGATATGCGCGATTCTGCACCGGCACCGGTGACCGGAGCCGTGATCGCGAAGATCCGTGAAACCGTTCCCGGACCCGGCCCTGACCGGTTCCTCTCGCCCGAACTCGCCGAGACCATCGCGAAGGTCAAGGACGGAACGCTGGTCGCAACCGCCGAGTCGGTCGCACCGCTGACCCACACCGTCACCTCCGCCGCCGGAACCTGGCAGCCGGAAGACGGCGGACCGGCCGTCAACGATCCCGAGTTCACTGCGCTGGGTAACCTCGAAGCCGCCGCCGAGGCTTCGGGCACCTCAGCAGCCACCACCCACCAGGACTGACACCGGGCAGGGGCCGGTCTCACACAGTCGTCTGCCCCGCCCCGCGGCTCGTCCGCACCGGAGCCGGCCATCGACCGGACCCGACCGATTTCGAACGGAGTGAACTGTTAATGAGCGATGTCGTCTCGCTGCTGAGCCAGATCGAGGACACCGGCCGCGACACCCGCGGTCCGGGCTACCAGCGGCCCGGATTCTCGGACACCGAACGGGAGCTGCGTGAGTGGTTCCTCGCCGAGGCGGCCCGCCGCGGTCTCGATACCGAGATCGACGCCAACGGAATCACGTGGGCCTGGGCCACCCCGCAAGGTGCGAACGCCGTCGTCACCGGTTCCCACCTCGACTCGGTGCCCGGCGGCGGCGAGTTCGACGGTCCTCTCGGTGTCGCCTCGGCGCTGGCGGCCTTCGATGTGCTCAATGCCTCCGGCGCACTCGACCAGTCCACCCGACCCTTCGCTCTGGCTGTGTTCCCCGAGGAAGAAGGTTCACGCTTCGGCGTCGCCTGCCTCGGTTCGCGGCTGCTCACCGGTGCCATCGACGCTGACCGTGCACTCGGTCTCAAGGACGCCGCCGGTGACACCTTCGCCGACGTCGCCCGTGGCTATGGCCTCGATCCGGATCGGATCGGGCGTGACCAGTCTCGGCTGGCCGGAATCGGTTCCTTCATCGAACTCCATGTCGAACAGGGCGTCGGTCTGATCAACACCGATCAGGCCGTCGCCATCGGCTCCTCGATCATCGGTCACGGGCGCTGGCACTTCGCCTTCTCCGGTCAGGGCAACCATGCCGGCACGACTCCGATGAGTCATCGCGCCGACCCGGTGGTCGCGGCCTCTCGTGTGATCGGGGATATCCCGACCCTAGCGGCCGCCACTGACGCGACTGCCGTGGCGACCGTGGGGCGCACTCTCATCCACCCGGGCGGGACGAACGTCATTGCCTCGGCCATGAGTTTCTGGCTCGACATCCGCCACCCTGACGACGCGGTCGTCAAGCAGGTGCTCGAGGCGATCAGCCACCGCGCCCAGGACCATGGCTCCGATTCAGGTGTCGAGGTGACGATCTCGCAGGAGTCCTACTCGCCGACGACTCACTTCACCGCCGATCTCAACTCCCGCTTGACCTCGGCGTTGCCGGACGCTCCGCTGCTGCCCTCGGGCGCCGGCCACGATGCGGGCATCCTCGCACCCCATGTGCCTTCGGCGATGCTCTACGTCCGCAACCCGACCGGCGTCTCCCACGCTCCCGAAGAGGCCTGCGAGGTCGACGACCAGAGGGCCGGAGTCGATGCGCTCGTCAAGGTGCTCGCCTGCGAACTCGGCATCGAGAACGCCCTGGCCGACGGCAATGCGGCAGGCCCGACGACAGGAGCTGCGCGATGAGCACCCGCTACTGGTGCGAATCCGCCTGGATCGACGGAGCCGTTGCTCACGGAGTCCTGCTGAGCGCCGACGACACCGGAACGCTCACCGCCGTCGAAACCGGGATCGACACCGCTCCGTCCGACGCCGAGGCGGTGTCCGGGTTCGTCCTGCCCGGCGGAGTCAACGCCCACTCCCATGCCTTCCATCGGATGCTGCGCGGTCGCACCCACGGCGACGGCGGCACCTTCTGGACCTGGCGCGAAGTCATGTACTCCGTCGCCGCGAAACTCGACCCGCAGGCCTACGAGACCGTGGCGCGCGCAGTGTTCGCCGAGATGCTCGCCGGCGGCTACACCTCGGTGGGCGAATTCCACTACGTTCACCACGCGCAGGACGGAACGCCGTACGGCACCGAGCGTCCCCGTGGGGATGCGAACGACGATGCCGAACCTCGCGCCCACGCCATGGAACGGGCGCTGGCACGGGCGGCCGCCTCGGCGGGGATCCGTATCCGACTCCTCGACACCTGCTACCTCACCGGCGGCATCGACTCCGAACTCTCGGCCGAACAGGCCCGATTCGGCGACGGCACGATCGACGGATACCTGGACCGGCATGCCGGCCTCATCGGCGCCTTTGCCGACGAATTTCCCGTTGAGACCCCAGGTGAGAGCTTCGTCCATGTGGGAGCCGCGATCCATTCGATTCGTGCGGTCCCGGCGGCAAATCTGCAGCGGTTCACCGAACTGCCCGGGCCCGTGCACGTCCACCTGTCCGAGCAGCCGGCGGAGAACGAAGCCTCCCAGGAGGCGTACGGAGCCACCCCGACCGAGGTTCTCGCGCGCTCGGGGGTCGTCGACGACCGGCTCTCGGCCGTCCACGCTACCCACCTGAGCGGGGAGGACATCGCGATCCTCGGCGGCTCCCGGTCGACGATAGTCATGTGCCCGTGCACCGAGGCGGACCTCGCCGACGGCATCGGCCCGGCCCGTGAACTCGCCGACGCCGGAGCTGTGATCTCACTCGGCTCCGACCAGCACGTCGTCCTCGACGCACTGCGGGAGACCCAAGGACTCGAGGCAGGGGAGCGGCTGCGCTCGGGGCAACGCGGACGGTTCTCTCCGACCGAACTCATCACCGCGCTTACCGAAGGCGGGGCGCGCAGTCTCGACCTTCCGGTCGGTGCGCTCGAGGTCGGGAAGGCGTGCGACTTCGTGGCTGTGCGCACCGACAGCATGCGCACCATGGGGTCACTGGGCGAGCAGATCATCCTCACGGCCAGCGCGAGCGATGTGCATCTGACCGTCAGCGGCGGGAAGGTCCGCGTGCGCGACGGAGTGCACACCGAGCTCGGCGATATCGCCGAACTCTACGCGCAGGCTTTCGCCGCGTTGGAGATGGAGCGCTGAGTCGTGGCTGAGGTTCCCGCACTGCGGCGGGCGATCGCGATCCTGCGGCATATGGCCTCGTCGAACCGATCGATCACGGCCGGCGCCCTGGTCCGGTCGCTCGAGATCCCGCGGTCGAGTGCGTATGACATCCTCGCCGTGTTGGAGGAGCTCGGGCTCGTGGCGCGCACCGAATCCGGGTATATGCTCGGAGCCGGCGTGCACGAGCTCGGGGCGTCCTACCTGCGGACGAACCCCTTGCAGCGGTTGGCGCAGCCGATCGTCCGGCAGCTCGCCGAGGATGCTGCGACGACTGCGCAGTTGGCCGTGATCCGCGGCTGGGAGACGGAGTACGTGCTCAAGGAGCAGTCCCTGAAATCCGTCGCGGTCATCACCGCCACCGGCGTGCGCATGCCCAGCTACCTCACGGCGACCGGGCGGGCGATCCTCGCTCAGCTGCCGAAGTCCGAAGTGCTCGCGATGCTGCAGTCAGAGACCGAGTTCGTTACGCGCACGGGCAAGGGCCCGACCTCGGTGAAGGCGCTCAACGCGGTGCTCGCTCAGGAGCGACGGACCGGCACCGCGATCGAACACGGCGAAGTCACGCCCGGGATCTCGACGCTCGCGGCACCGGTGTTCGACGTGTTGGGTCGCCCGATCGCGGCCATCGGCCTCTCGTTCGTCACCGAGACCCTGCCCGAGGACACCGATCCGATCGTCGACCAGGTCAAGGCCGCCGCCGCCGAGGTGACCGCCAAGCTGCGGTGAATGTGTCCGGTCCGCTTGCGCCGACTTTTCGGCGCGGTCGGGCCGAGCGTCAGAGCCCGAGGACTCGTCGCTCGCGCGCGACCTCCTCGACGATCTGGTGATCGCTGCGCAGCTCCTTGATCAGCGCGATGCCGAGGACGACCACGATGACGGTGAACGGAACCGCTGAGAGCATCGCCGCCTGCTGCAGGGCCTGCAGTCCGCCGACGAGGAGTAGGACGACCGCGCAGCCTCCGGTGAGGAAGCCCCAGGTCGCGATCACGGGACGTCGGGGAGCGAAGGACCCGCGTGAGGACAGCGAGCTGAGCACGAAGGTGTTCGAGTCTGCGGAGGAGACGAAGAACAGGATGACCATGATGATCGTGAAGACCGAGGCGAGCATGGACAACGGCAGCTGATCGAGGAGGCTGAAGAACGCGGTATCGAGATTGTCCTGAGTGGCGTCACCGATTCGGGCCCCGTCCATGTCGAACTTGATCGCCGAACCGCCCATGACGGTGAACCAGATGAAGAACACGGCGCTGGGAACGAGAAGGACTCCGGCGACGAATTCCCGGATGGTCCGGCCCTTCGAGATCTTGGCCAGGAAGATGCCGACGAAGGCGCTCCAGGACAGCCACCACGCCATCATGAAGTAGGTCCAGCCGAGCATCCATTCGCTGTCTTCGGCATTCGTGGGTGTCATGAAGCTGAGTTCGATGAAGTCTCCGGCGAAGGCTCCGACGGACCGGACGAACAGGTTGGAGACGAAGCCGCTGGGTCCGGTGATGAAGACGAACAGCCCCAGCAGAGTCGCCATGGTCAGCGTGATCTGCGAGATGTACTTGATGCCTCGGCTCACTCCGGTCAGTGCCGAACCGGTGAAGAGGAGGGTGAGCACGGTGATGACGATGATCTGCATGACGATGGTGGAATCGACGCCGAGGACGGTGTTGAGTCCCTCGCCGATCTGCGAGGCGCCGAGCCCCAGGGACGTCGTCGTCCCGAAGAGTGTGGCGATGATGGTGAGGATGTCGATGAAGTTGCCGACCCAGCCGTCGACGAAGCGGCCGAGGACGGGGCGCAGCATCGTGGATACGAGTGCCGGTCGGCCCTTTCTGTGGGTGGAGTAGCCGATCGCCAGTCCGAATACGCCGAAGATCGCCCAGGCTTGGAAGCCCCAGTCGAGGTAGGAGAACTGCATTGCGCGGATCGCCGCGTCCATGGTCTCCGGCTCGGCCAGTCCGTGGGGCGGGGTCACGAAGTGCGACATCGGTTCGGCCACTCCGTAGCTGACCAGGCCGATTCCCATCACAGCTGCGAGGATCATCGCGAGCCAGGTGATCGTGCGGTATTCGGGACGCGAGTCCTGCGAGCCGAGGCGGAGGCGACCGAATCGACTGGCGGCGAACGACACGAGCATCGCGATCGCGGCGAACGGAACGACGAGGTAGATCCAGCCGAATCCGGTGGACACTGTCGTCATGGCTCGCGTCATGATGTCAGAGAGCGCATCGGGTGCGATTGTCGCCCACACCATGAAGGCGATGACGACGGCGACCGAGCATACAAAGACTTTCCCCACTCGGTTGGAGTGTGGGGCTGCATCGGGTGCCGTGGGGGAGTCGGCCGTATCAAGTGCGGATCCGGCCCCGCCGGCAGGGGGAGGGTCGTCTGACCCGCTCGAGGAAGCGGACGCGGTTGAGCGGTCGGAACCGCCTGCAGTGCCGCTTGCGGGTTCGGGGGTGGGTGAGTTCAGCATCGTCATCGTGGTCTCCGGAATCACAGCCGCCTCGGTGGCGGGCATGAGCAATCGTCGGTTCAGCGGGTGGGATCGGGCAGATTACACAACAGGCCCCGCGAACTGGGTCGTTCGTGGGGCCGTGCGACTGACGAGTCTATGCGCTCGCCGCCGAATCGCCACATGTATGAGCGCGGCAACAGCAGAGTGTGAGTCTTCTCGCGGTGGAGTACTGACGCTGCCGGGCCCCGCCGACCGCTCGAGTTGTCGTCGCTGTGCCGAGTTATGCGGCGAGCAGTGGACGCTGGCTCGATCGGTCGGCGAGGGGCAGCAGCTGCTCAGAGGTATGGACGAGTGATGAGCTCGAGATACATTCCCGACGGGTCGAGGAAGTAGACACCGCGACCCCCGTGCTCGGTGTTCGTCTCCTGCGGGCGAGTGCGCTGTGGGTCCGCCCAGTAGTCAAGCTCGCGCTGTTTCAGCAGGTCAAGGGCTCGACCGAAGTGATCGTCCGGGCAGAGGAAGGCCATGTGCACGGGCAGGATGTCGTACCCAGGCGGGGGAGAGGCGAACTGGAGCATGACCCCGCCGGAGAGCATGATGTTGGCGAACGGTCCCCAGGACTGGGTGTGCTCGGCCTCAAGGATATCGACATAGAACTGCGCCGAGGCGGCTGGATCGGCTGCGGCGACGATGGTGTGGTTGAAAGTTGCTGACATGATGAAGTTCCTTTTCAGAAGGTTTCTGATTCGCTGATCGCCCGAGACGTTTTCGGGCATGGTGAACTGAGAATTGAGAAATGGGCTTCATCATGAGGTGGGCCGCGAGCAGAACGCTCGTGACCTCTGCGGCTCAACTATCGACCGGGTTACCGATCCGTGAGCGGCTGTTCGCCTGTCCGGTCATCGTCACCGAGCATACAATCCGCCGGCTCGAAGCGGAACAGCTGTCGCGAACGTGGTCTGGGGTAAGGCACCTTCAGGATTCGACTGACGTGCGCATTCACGCTGTCGGCCGTGCACTTGTGCTCCAGGTGGCTTCTCCAAGAGGTAGAGTGTTGGCATGCGCAATTCCGGACTCAATTGGTGGTGGCTGCTCCTCACAGCAGCCGACTGACGCATACCCGCGGGCTGCATGGCAGCCCGCAACTTCTGTGGATCCTTCTGTGCTACCCGTGCAACTCTGACCGCATCACCGCACAATCGGGAGATCACACATGGATTCCTATTCCGCCACACTCGCACGAATGTCCCAGCTCCGCAGTGAGGTCGAAACGCAGCCGGACAAGTACAGAATGCTCACGGGCGAGCGTCCGACTGGCCCGCTTCATCTCGGCCATCTCTTCGGCTCGATCCTCGAGAGAGTCAGCCTGCAGAATCGTGGAGTCGAGACCTTCATCGTCCTCGCCGACTACCAGGTGATCACGGACAGGGACACCTCGGCGAATGTGAAGAACAACGTCCGCGAGGCGATCAAGGACTACGTCTCGGCCGGTATCGACCCCACACGGACAACGATCTTCACCCACTCGGCCGTACCTGCCCTGAACCAGCTCCTTCTGCCCTTCCTCAGCCTGGTCTCGGACAGTGAGCTTCGGCGAAACCCAACTGTGAAGTCAGAGCTTGCCGCCTCAGAGCGCCCGTTGAGCGGACTGCTGCTGACCTACCCTGTTCACCAAGCTGCGGACATCCTTTTCTGTAAAGGCAACTTGGTGCCGGTAGGCAAAGACAATCTTCCGCACGTCGAGATCACCCGGACCATCGCGCGCAGATTCAACGAACGATACGGCGGAGTTTTCCGCGAACCGGACGCAATGCTGACGCAGACTCCCGAGCTTCCTGGCCTCGATGGGCGAAAGATGTCGAAGAGCTATGGAAATGCCATCTCGTTGGGAATGAGCGCTGATGAGACTGCCGCCGTCATTCGCAAGACCCAGACAGATTCTCAACGACAGATCACCTATGACCCCCAGGGGCGGCCGGGGATTTCGGCACTTTTGGTGACCACGGCAGTCTGCACAGGTGCCGAGCCGGAAGATATAGCTTCGGAGGTCGGAGAATCCGGTGCGGGCGCGCTCAAATCCCTGGCCACAGAGGCGGTGAACGAATTCCTCTCCGACCATCGTGCGCGCCGGCGAGAACTTGGTGCGGACCCGACGACGGTTGATCGAATACTCGCGAATGGCAACGAGCGCGCCAATGCCATCGCTGACGCGACATTGGCGGAGGTCCGTGCAGCTATGGGGATGGACTATTGATTCAAGTAGGGCGCGCCCTCACCGCCGATGGAGCAGGACTGCGATCTCGAGGTGCTTCGTGTGCGGGAACATGTCGAAGATCCGTGCCAGGGCGACCTCGTAGGCAGGCATCCGGGCGAGATCCTTCGCCAGAGTGACGGGATTGCAGCTCGAGTAGACGATGTGCTCGACGCCGGAGTTCTCCAGTGCTGCCGACAGACGTGCTCCGATCCCTCGCCGAGGCGGATTGACGATCACGCAGTCCGGTCGTTCGGCGCCGGCAATGCCGGTCGAACCGTGGCCGTCGACCGAGCCCACTGGGCCGTCAGCATCGACTGTGCTGGTCGAGCTGACTGATGCCGCCAGGTTCTCCTCGGCGAACTCCGTGGCATCGCCGGCGAGGAACCGAGCGTCGATGCCGAGCTCGGCTGCACTGACCTTCGCCGACTCGATCGCCTGCTCGCTCACCTCCACGCCGGTGACCAGGCGCGATGGTGACGCGCAGTAGAGCGCGAACCCTCCGACGCCGCAGTAGAGGTCCCACAGGTTCGAGGCCTCGACAGCGTCCACCCACTCGGCCACTTGGTTGTAGAGCCCGATGGCGACAGCGGTATTCGTCTGGAAGAAACTCTGTGGCCGCAAGTGCAGATCCACCCGATCGAGGTTCATCCGCAGCGATTCGCCGCGGAGCATCTCTTCCCGGTTGCCTTCGAGAACCGCCTTGTGCTCGGGCAGCAGATTCACCGACACCACGGACGCGGCGGGAATGAGCTCGAAGAGCGGCCCTTTCCGCGACCGCAGCACATCGAGACCGTGCTGAGTGCGGACGACGAACCGGATCATCAGCTCGCCCGACGGCGCCGCCGTGACATGGACGAACTTCAACTCACCCCTGCGCGCTGCGACATCATAGGGCTCGAGCCCGGTGCCATCGAGGAAGTCCGCAAGCACCGGAATCACCGCACGGATCGCCGGGGCCTGAATTCCACAATCACGCAGATCGACCCCGTGGAACTCCTGATCGAGGATGCCCAAGGTGATGTGCCTGGCCGACCCGCCGACGGCGAGCTTCGCCCGATTCCTGAAATCCCGTGCCCCGCCGGCGAAGGTCGGCAGCCACACACGTGGAGCTGCCTCGGCGAGGATCTCGCGGCACCAGGTTTCCTTGTCCGTGATCTGCTGCCCATAAGGCGTCTCGATGAGCGCGCAGGAACGGCATTCCCCGCGCTCGAAATAACCGCAGTTCAGGCGCCCATGATCCGCCGAGGCGGGGGTCAGCGGCAAGGTCGTCATCCCCTCATTCTATTCCGCGATCGGCTCCGGAATATCGTTGACCCGGATCGTCTGGCACCGTAGATAATTTCGGACAGTTCGCCGAAAAACGGGGTGAGTGTCGAGAAACGCATGCGCACACGCGTTCTTCGGCGCTCAGCCCGTTTTTCGGCGAAGTCGGGAGAGGCGCGCGCCAGGAAATCAGGCGGCGATGAAGGCGAGGGCGACGAATGTGCCGAATGAGACGAACGGGGCGATCGCTGCAATCGCGATGGCGATGATGCCGGGTGTTCGGCCCCGCCCGGTGACCGCGGCCGTGATGCCGAGGATGATGCCTGTGAGACCTAAGCAGGTGCACAGGCCCTGGACTCCGACGAGAACGGTCGCCAGGGTCTGATACCAATCCGGTGTGTCCGTGAAGTAGTAGCCGGACGCGGCCTCGGACGGCCCGACGGTCACGCCCAGGATCACCGAGGCGGCCAGGCTCAGGGCCATGGCGACGATCGAGAGCGCCACGGCCACCTTGCCCAGCGCCGGCGACTTTACCGAGGCGGCGCCATCCATTCGAGTGTTGACGCCGTTGTGCGCATCAGCCAGATCGTCGGGCCGCGGCGAGGCATAGACGGGATGGACGGGAGGGGCGGGGACTCGGGGCTGCTGTGCCGCGAGCTCATCGTCGGTGGGCTGGGGGTACGAGAAGTCCGTCGAAGTCATGCTTCGACGCTATCGACGCAGAAAGGCGGCGCCCCACCCTGCTATCCCAAGAGTGGGGTCGGGAAAACCACCCTGCAGGCAGCGCGAGTCAGGGTTTGCGGGTGACGATGAGGAATCTCTTCTGGGTGACGGTGATCGGCTCACTCGATTCGGCCAGGCGTCTGAGGACATCGAGGTTGGACCTGACGGCGAACCCGGGAACGTCCCACGGAATATAGGCGAGGTACTCGATGACCGCCTCGACGTCGGTGAAGCGCATCGTGCCCTGCCATTTGCGAGCCGCCTCGATCGACAGACCCTGACTCTCGGCGTCGCTGACGCACGGCTCGAGCTGCTGGTGCAGATCGCCCACCCCGCCGCCGAAGAGGTCGCGGAACTCCTGCGCCTCCGTGCCGTCGACCTGCTGGGTGAGGAACAGCCCGCCCGGGGAGAGGACACGGGCCACTTCGGCGAGGTCATAGCTTTCGTGTCGATTCATCACGAGGTCGAACTCACCGTCGCCCCACGGCATCTCCGGGTGATGCTCACTGTCGTACCGGGTGACCTCGACGCCATAGTCCTGCAGCGTCGAGGCGGCCAGGGGAACATTGGGCTCCCACCCTTCGGCCGCGGAGATCGTCGGCGACGGTTCGCCGGGAGGCCTGGCCTCGTCGAGCCGATCGATGAGTTCGCTGAGGCGCTCGCCGCCTCCCGTGCCCATGTCGAGGCATCTGCTCGACTCGGCCATCGCATCGAGGCAGATCTGATCGAAGTCCCACGGCGGATCATCGGCGACGAGGCGGCCGGCCAGTGGGGAGAAATCCCACCCGGTCATCGCCGCCGTCTCATGGATCCAGGCCCATCGCTCGTGGCGTTCATGGGGAGTCTCGTCGCGCGTGCGACTGCTGTCGGCATATTCGGGCATGTGCACACTCCTCTGCCGGGTGGCTCGGCACCATCACCGAGCAGGTCAGCAATTCTGCCGGACGGCTCAGCGCCGAAGGAGGCACCGGTGCCGTACTTCGACTCTAGGCCAAAACGGGATCGAGGTGCGGGATGTGGGAGAAGAATTCTCCGGACTGAGACATGGGATATTCAGAGGAAGCAGAACACGAGCACCGCGATGCAGACGACGAGCATTCCCAGACAATTGAGCCAGAAATCCCGACCGACATACCTCGCTCGCAGGTGAGCGGCAGCGGCGCAGAGGAAGTAGACGACGAGGCCCGCCGCGGCTGCTGCGCCGAGCCCGGGAATCCAGATCCCCGTCACCAGGCCTGCTGCGGCGAGGAACTTCACGACGGCGAGTACCCACCACCACTCCCGCGGGAAGCCGACCCCGTCGAGGCAGGCGGCGATCGCCCGCGGGGGACGGAAGGTGAGCAGGCCGTCGCCGAAGACGATGACCGCGAGGACGATAACCGGCCAGACCGGTTCGGGCAGGAGCGTCACAGCGAGCTCCTGACTCTCGTATGGAAGACGATGCTCGCGAGCATCGCCTCGACGGCGTCGTCGAGACCCATCGTCGTCGCCGCCCACCGGAAGAGGATGCCCAGGTAGGAATCGTAGAGAGCCGCGGCGCTGGCCCGTGCGTGGTCCTCATTGATCCCGATCGAGACCAGTGACTCGCTCAGGCGGCTCTGCAGGTCCACGGCGAGAGCGTTGAACACCTCCGGCTCGCCCTTGACTCGCATCATCGCCGCCGCATAGTCGCGGGACAGATCCTCGTGTTCGGCGAAGAATTCGAGGAAGGGCAGGAAGAGTTCGAGCAGATGACGCTGCACCGCCGAGGATGGTCGGGGCGGGCCCGTTGTTGCGCCGGCGTTCGTTTCCCGACGCGACAGGCTCGTGCGTCGCGCCGGTGGCGTGTACCTCCCGTTCTGCAGCTGCCCGATCCACCGATCGAAGCACCGGACGAGGATGACGTCCTTATCACCGACCGACATCACTCTGCCCACCGACACCTCGGCAGTTTTCGCGACTGCCCGAATGGTCGTGGCCTTGAAACCATGTTCGAGGAACAGCTCGGCGGCGGCACCGATGATCCGTTCCTCGGTCTGCCGGCGCTTGCCGGACCTCAGCTGAACGTGTTCACTGACCATGCTCGAACCCTAAGCCCTTCCGTGTTCACTTTCCAGACCCGGTGAGGTGTTGCCCGCAACGGGAAAGTTAATGTACCTTAACTTTATGAACGTCGATTCCTCATCGGTGCGCACCCGCGAGCGCGGGCTGAAGAAGCACGGCCGGAAGAAGATCTCCACGGCAGTGCTCCTCGGCCCGGCCTTCGTCGCGGCCATCGCGTATGTCGATCCGGGCAACGTCGCGGCCAACCTCACCGCCGGTGCGGAGTACGGGTACCTGCTCGTCTGGGTGCTCGTGGCCGCGAACCTCATCGCCGTTCTCGTCCAATACCTATCCTCGAAACTCGGGCTCGTCTCCGGGCAGTCGCTGTCGGGCATCCTCGGTGATCGCCTTCGGAAGAGGTCCCGCCTCGCATACTGGGGGCAGGCCGAGGTCGTCGCCATCGCCACCGATCTCGCCGAAGTCATCGGCGGCGCGATCGCACTGAAGATCCTCTTCGATTTGCCGCTCTTGCTCGGCGGACTAATCGTCGGGGTGGTGTCGCTGTTCCTGCTGTCGATCCAATCCACTCGCGGTCAGCGTCCCTTCGAATTCGTCATCATCGGATTCCTGGTCATCATCGCCATCGGCTTTCTAGCAGGCCTGTTCGTCGGGGATGTGAATTGGGGGCAAGCCGCAGGTGGAATCGTGCCGCGGCTCGAAGGCACGAACTCCGTGGTGCTGGCAGCGAGCATGCTCGGTGCCACCGTCATGCCCCATGCGATCTACCTCCATTCGGCGCTTTCGGTCGATCGTCATCGTGACAATGCGACCGCCTCGACCGGGCAGCTGCTGCGCGCCAGCCGCTGGGACGTCGTGCTCTCCCTCGTCATCGCCGGCTCCGTGAACATCGCCATGCTGCTCCTGGCCGCCGCAGCGCTGCGCGGGCAGACCGGCACCGACACCATCGAAGGCGCACACGCGGTCGTCACGGTCAACCTCGGCGAGGTCGTCGGCCTTTTCTTCGGCATCGGACTCCTCGCCTCGGGACTGGCCTCGAGCGCCGTCGGATCCTATGCGGGCGCTTCGATCATGCAGGGCCTGCTGCGGGTGAACATCCCGATCGTGTGGCAGCGCGCGTTCACGATGATCCCCGCGCTCATCGTTCTCGCCATCGGCGTCGACCCGACCTGGGCGCTCGTGCTCAGCCAGGTCGTGCTCAGCCTCGGCATCCCGTTTGCGATGATCCCCCTGGTCAGGCTCACGAGCAGCCGCCGGGTGATGGGCGAATTCGCGAACTCCCGGTGGATCACGGTCAGTGCGGCGGCCGCCTCGGCGCTCATCATCGTCCTCAACATCGTCCTCATCGTTCTGCTCGCCCTCGGTGTCGACTGACCGTCGCCGAGGCGGCCTCGAATCGGCGTCACTGACGTCCCGTTTCAGAACGGAGAATCACCTCGCCGAGGAGGCGCCTCAGTCGGGGAGGATCCCCGACCGGGCGAGGACGGTGAGCCTGCGCGTGAACTCGGCGGCCTCCTCGGGGTCGGTGCCGTACAGGCGGAAAGCCGGTCGATCCCGGAACTGCACAATGGCTGTTGCTCGCCCGTGATCGACTCGAGTGCTCGCCCCGACCAGTTGTTTCGGTGCCGCCTCGCCGATGATCTCCGTGCTTCCTGAGGACGTCGGGCGGGTGTGGACCAGTCGGGAAGGTGTGACGAGGAGGAACTCGGCACCGCGCGGATTGCGGTTGCCGATCTTCAGCCACACGGACTCGCCTCGGTCGAGGGCGTCATAGGGCGGCGGAGTCGGCCCACGGCGACGGGCTCGCGCGGAGAGTTTCTCCTCGCCGGCGCTGCTGATGGCCATCCGGCGGGCTCCGAGCACAATGATGACGGAGACCGCTGCGAGCGGCACGGTGATGGCCGCGGCGCTGACCGTGTTCGCGAAAGAGAGCCAGGCGAACAGAGCCCCGGCGCCCATGCCGAGGATGACGTTGCCGGCCACGAGCCAGAGTGCCAAGCCGGTGCGGCTGCGTACGGCCACTGTGACTCCGGCCATTGCCAGACCGAAGTTCGTCGACGCGATGGTTGCCGTGCACAAGGCGACGAACGGCAGAGGTGAGCTCGTGAAGTCACCCCAGACGGTTCCGGGAGCGCCGGGTGCGGATGCGAATGTCCGCCACAGGAGTGCAGCCAGACTGAAGCACAGCCCGAACAGCGGCCCGATGCTCGTGACGGTGATGAGCGGATCCTTGGTGAAGAGCGTGAGAGATCCGCGTGGGGCTCCGCTCAGTTCGGATTCGAGCCCTTCGCCGCGGTCGGATCCTGTGAAGAAGATGATCGCCACGAAGGTGGTGAGTCCGATGAAAGCGAAGGTCAGCGGTCCGGCCGCGGCAGCATCGATGACGACGTCCGATGAGCTGGAGGTGTGGGCCAGGCCGGTGTTGACGACGAAGAACACCACAGTCGCCACGGCGCTGAGGGCAACAGCACCGGTCAGCCCGTGGGACAGCGCTCGGCTTCGGGTGTTCATGGGTGGTCAGCTCTTCAGCGCGCGCATCGTCGGTCAGCTCTGCCGTAAGTCTATCGGCCGGACGAGGATGCGCGGGTCCGAGCGCACCCACCACGGCTTCAGTTCTCCGGCAGCGACGGCGGCCTGCCGTTCGGCGCGGGTGGCATAGCGGTAGGTGAAGACGCGGACGCGGATGAGGTCTGGGGCGGCACCGTCGAAGGGGTCGGGGCCCATGAGGCGGCGGATCTGCGGATCACCGGAGCCGATCGCGCGCAGCAGCTCGGTGAACCACGTCTGCCGGTAGTCGCCGAGCGCGGCGAACCACATGAGCCAGTCGAGGCGCAGATGATAGGGCGCGACGACGGGCCCGCGACGAAGAACGTCACCGGGTTTGCCCTTGAACCGATACTCGCGCCAGCCTGCGTCGGCGTCATCGTGGCCGGGATCGTCGGCTCTTGTGCCAGGGGCGTCTCCGTCGTCGATCCACCCTTCGATGATGATCTCGTTGCGGGTCTCGGTCATCGACCCGAAGGCGCCGTAGGCGTTGCCGAGTCCGAGCCGATTGAAGCTCGCGTTCATCAGCTGACCAGAAGAGAAGAGGTTGCGCAGCGCTGGCACGTTCAGCCAGGCCTGCCACGCGACGAATACGAGGACGATGATCAGCCACCACGCGGGCATCGGCTGAGAGGGACCGGCACCCGCGGACGAACCGGCCGCCTCGGTGACGGTGGGATCGGTGACGATCGCGGCCACGGAATTCCATCCCCAGTCGGGGAACGGGCCGCCCGCGATCCACCGGCAGAACGTATCGCTGATTCCGGAGCAGGCGAGCAGGATCGTCGCCCAGTTCAGCCACGCATAGTTGCCGCTGATGACGAGAGCGAGCTGGGTGATGATGATGGCGACAGCCGCGAACGAGGCGATCGGCTGGGGCAGGAACAGCAGCCACGGCGCGGCGAGTTGGACGATATGGCTGCCCAGCGTCTCACTCCTGTGCCACCAGCCGGGCATGAGGTGGGCCCGGCGGGAGAGCGGGTTCGGCATCGGTTGGGTCTGATGGTGATAGTCCATCGCGGTGAGGTCGCGCCAGGATGAGTCCCCGCGCATCTTGATCATTCCGGCTCCGAATTCGACGCGGATGACGAACCAGCGCAGCAGCAGGATCATCGCCCACGTCGGGGCCACCTCGTGGGAGCCGAGGAAGCCGACGAGGAATCCGGCCTCGAGCAGCAGCGATTCCCAGCCGAAGCCGTAGAAGCGCTGCCCGATCGACACGATCGAGAAGTACAGCGCCCACATGCCTAAGAACACCGGGATCGGCACCCATGCGGGACCGGCCTGGGGCAGCCCGATGATCGCCGAGGCGGCCAGAACCATTCCGACCACGCAGACGAGGCGGAGTCGCCGGTCCGAATACGCAAACCGCTTCCAGCGGAAGATCGTCGGCGCCTGTCGGGCCGAGGTCAGAGCGATGAAGCGCGGGGCGGGGGTGAGTCCGCGCTCGCCGAGGAGTGCAGGGAACTGGTTGAACGCCGAGGCGAAGGCGATGAAGAAGAGCACGCCGAAGCCGCGTTGGATGATCTCACGGGAGATCGTGTAGTCGCCGGCGGTGAGCAGAGCGACCACCTGGCTGAGTTCCATGGCTTAAGTCTCCTCCTCCTGCGGCAGACGTCCCGTCGTGGCCAGAGCGGTCAGTGCTTCGGCGAACGTGTCTGCCTCGCTCGGGTCCCCGCCGACGAGTTCCATGTCCGGACGGTCCCGGAAGTGCACCGAGGTGGTGTGTCCGGCTGGGCGGAACTTGGTGCTGGCTCCGCGCAGCTGTCCGGGATGTGCCTGGTCGAGGATGCGGACCGGGCCCGGTCGGGCGGACCCGGTTCCGGTGCCGGTGGGTGCGGCCAGGAGGAGTCGCTGGTTCGTGGCGGCGAGAATCTGCCCGGTCGGGTTATCCCTATCGGCGAAGTGGAGCATGAGGTTCTCACTTGGGGCGAGAGTCATCAGCAGAGACTGCAGCCGAGCCTCGTGGGCCGCATCGATCCTGTTGGTGACGCGTGCTCGGGCGACGGCGAACAGGCGGGCCGGGATCAGTGCGACCGTTGTGATGATGAGGCAGATGGCGGCCACTGCCAGCCCTGCCGGCGGTGACACCGTGAGGATGTTCGATGCCACGACGCCGATGGTGATGGCCAGGATGGCGATGAGCACAGAGACGATGAGGAAGATCGCCCAGAGCGTGCGGTGGAAGGCGTCGGCGATCGCTCCGAGGGCGAGGCTGAAGTTGACCGTGGCCCACAGTCCGAAGAGCAGGGCGAAGGCCGGCAGAGGCGATGCGGTGAGGTCGCCCCAGACGGTTCCGGGAATGCCGGAGTCCTTAGCGAAGGCGTGCCAGACGAACGCGGCGATGACTCCGCAGACGGCCCATACCGGTCCGACGGCGAACACTCGAGGCCAGGGATTCCGGACGAAAGCGGTGGGCGGCTGTCTGCGTTTCACTCCATGCGGATCCGCGGCCTGCTGCGCACGGGCGGCATCGCTGCCAGCGGGCGATTTGTCCTCATAGAAGGCGAAGGCGGCGATGGCCGAGAAGAAGAACAGGACCAGGATCCCGATGCTCGGCGCCTGGTCCGGGTTGATGCCTCTGAGCACATGCTTGCGGAGCGGATTGATACCGGCATTGGCAAGGAAGAACGGAATCGAGGCGAAGACGGCGAATCCGATCCCGAACACGAGAGTCATGCCCCTAGAGCGTCTGTCCCTATTCATACCTCCATCCTCGCAGGAACTCTGCGAGCCATGGGTGCTGAGATGTTCCGGATCCGTTGCGTCGGAACTACAAGTCTGGTCGAAGGAGTATGCCGGATCAGCGGGGAAGACGGCCCGTCCGGGCGAGGACGGTGATCGCCTCGGCGAAGCGACCAGATGCTTCCTCGGTGCCGCCTGTCACGCTCATCGGCTGCCGGCCGTTGAAGAGCACCGTCGTGATCACGTGGTTGCTGCGACGTTCCGATGCGCCGCCGCTCAGCTGACCGGGCTCGGCCTGTTCGAGGACGAATGTGCGCCCCGGCGCGATGATTGAGGCGCGAAAGATCCGTCGGTCAGTCAGCACCAGCATCTGCGGGTCGGCGGTGCTGCCGTTCGCATGGGCATTCGGCACCTCACCGAGGTAGGTGGTGAGGATCCGCTCTCCCGGTCGGAGGGCGTCTTCGGGCGGTTGAGCGGACCGGCCGGGACTTCGCCGAGTGCCGGCAGTCGGCCGTTCAGCGGAGTCGAAACGGTCGACTCGCCTGATCGCCCACCATCTGAGCGGGATGAGCAGAGCCGTCGAGACGATGAGACAGACCGCGCCGAGCAGAAAAGCGATGACTGTCGTAAGTGTGGCGAGTCCGAAGAAACCGAAGAGACCGGCCGTCAGACACCCCAGGCCGAGCCCGCAGGTGAGAATCGTGAGAGAGACCGGCCGACGATCTCGGCTGAACGCTTCGGCCAGTGACGACCAGGCGAAGGCCATGTTCGCCGTCGCCCAGCAGAGGAACACGATGGACAGGGCGGACAGCGGGTTGCCGGTGAGGTCTCCCCACACAGTTCCCGGAACACCTGGATCCGCGGAATACGTATGCCCGATGAACAGTGCCACCAAAGAGCAGACCGCCCAGATCGGACCGACGAGGAGGACTCGCGGAAGCGGAGCGTGGACGAACCGGGTGAACGACTTCGGTTGCCGTGGAGTGTGCGGCTCCGCCTCGGCGCGGTCGGGATGATCGTCTTCGCCGGCGATGGCCAGCGCCGCGATTGCGACCGCATTCAAGGCAAGGAGAAGTCCGAGAATTATGGACGGCGCCAAATAAGGGTCGCCGCCGAAGTCGTCGGGGCTGTGCTTCGATGCGACTCCTGCATTCGTCGACGTGAAGGCGATGAGTGCGATGCCGGCAATGAGCAGACCGAAGACGACGATCTTGCCGATGGTCGGATTCTTCAACTCCATGATTCGATTGTGTCACCGCCGAGGTCGGCACCGTTGGTGTGCCGGTAGCGGTCCTGACACATCTGAGCGGTCCCCGGTCAGATTCCCCGTCCCGACGCAGAAGGAGCGGTGACCATATCGGTCACCGCTCCTTCGGTCGCTGTGCTCACCCCGTCACCGAGGCGGCTGTGCACGGTTGGGCACGGCCGCCTCGGCGAGGGGTTTCGCTCAGTGCTTCGGCTCCTCGATGTCTTCGACGTCGTCAGCTTCCTTGGGCACCGCGGGAATCGAATCCGTGGGCGGAGGTGTCGGTGGAGTGACGACCGACTGGAACGAGTGCTCGTGCGAGTAGGCGAGGAACGACAGATGGTTCTCATACCGGTCGAGCACGTCGTCGATGATCTGCTGTGAGCTCAGACCCATGAGGTCGTAGCCTTCCGAACCGGTCTGTGTGAAGACCTCGATGCGGAAGTACTTGTCGTCACCTCGTGGGGCGTTGCGGGCGCCGAACGAGGGCACATTCGCTTCGACGGCCGCAGCCTCGTAGTGGAAGTCGCGTTGGTCGCCCATGTCGACATTGAGCGTGTTCGACATGATCTCGTTGTCCTCGTCGAGCGTCTGGAGGTGTTCGACGGTGTAACCGAGTTCGCGGAACTCGTTGGCCACGGCCTCCAGGGACGGTCCGACCACCTCGGTGACGAAACGGTCGACGGACTTCTTCGACGGGTAGGACCGCAGGGTCGCCAGTCGCTGACGCCAGGTCTTCTCCGGGGTGCGTCCACCGTGTGCCGCGGTGGTGCGGCGACGACGGATCCGGCCCTCGCGTTCGGCGCGCTCCATGCGCAGCACCTTCGAGAACGAGGCCATGACGAGGTAGGCGATGATCGTCACCGGCAGGGCGAAGATCAGCGTCGCGTACTCCATCGTGGTCACGCCTCCGGCGACGAGCATGGCGATCGTGAGCACCGCCGTCACCAGAGCCCAGAAGATGCGCAGCCACTTGGCGCCGTCCTCTTCCGGATTCGGAATCGAGGAGGAGAAGTTCGACATCACCATGGCGCCGGAGTTCGCGCTCGTGAGGTAGAAGAGCAGTCCGGACAGAGTGGCCAGGCCGATGAGGAACGTCGCTCCCGGGAACATCTCGAGCAGGTCGTACCAGCCCTGTTCCGGGGAGGCGATGGCCGTCTTCGCGAACTCGTCATTGCCGTTGAACACCTCGGACAGGGCCGAGTTGCCGAAGATCGTGACGATGATGAAGTCGCAGATCACGGGGGCAGTGATCGCAGCGATGACGAACTCACGCAGGGTGCGTCCGCGGGAGATGCGGGCGAGGAACAGACCGACGAAGGGACCCCAGGCGAGCCAGAAGGCCCAGAAGAAGAGGGTCCAGCCGCCCATCCATTCGGATCCGCCGTCGACATAGGCGAACGTCGACAGCGTCCGTTCGGGCAGGGTGAAGATGAAGCGGCCGATGTTCTCGACCATGGCGTTGAGCAGGAAGGCGGTCTTGCCGGTGACGAGGATGTAGAGCATCATCGCCGCACACGACCAGAGGTTGAGCTCGGAGACGAGGCGTATGCCCTTGTCCACGCCGGAGGTGCAGGCGGCCACAGTCATGACGACGGCCACGATGACGAGCGCGATCTGCAGGGCCAGTCCGGTTTCGAGACCGAAGAGAGTGGCGAACCCGACGTTGAGCAGGACGACGCCGATGCCCATCGAGGTGGCCACACCGAAGACGGTGCCGACGAGGGCGAAGATGTCGATGACATCACCGGTGGCTCCGCGCACGCGCTTGCCCAGCAGCGGGTAGAGGACCGCACGGATCGACAGGGGCATGCCCCACCGGTAGGCGAAGTAGCCCATGGCCATGCCCAGCAGCGAGTACATCGACCAGCCGGCGATGCCGTAGTGGAACATCGTCCACACCACGGCGTCCTGTGCGGCGGCGGCCGATTCGGCTGTGGCGTTGACCGGTTCGAGGTACTGGGTGATCGGTCCGGTCACCGAGTAGAAGAGCATGTCGATGCCCACGCCCGCGGCGAAGAGCATGGCGACCCAGGTGAAGAGGTTGTACTGCGGACGAGAGTGGTCGGGGCCGAGCCTGACGCTGCCTTCCTTGGACAGCGCCACCCAGAGGACGAAGCCGATGACGACGGTGACGGTGACGACATAGAACCAGCCGAGGTTCTCTGCAATCCAGTCCACGACAGTCTTCATCGTCGACTGAGCCGAGTCGGGCATCATCATCGCCCACACGGAGAACGCGAGGATGATGAGGGAGGCGACGATGAAGACTCGCCAATTGACCCGGGAGCCGCGTTCGTCGGAGAGCTCCTCCGGGCCCTTGCTCATCTCCGTACTGTCGATCGGAGCGCGCTTCTCAGGGTCGACGTCCCTGCTGATTCTCGTTGCCCGGTCGGTACCGCCGAATCGTTCACGTTCGACGACTGGGCGCTTCAACGTCTCTTCGTTCGGATCCTGCACGCATCGACCTCCGGTAGACAAAAAGGGACAGGGCCCGAAAATGGGCCCGATCCATTCTACGGGTGGAGGTTTCTCACAAATTCATCACCCCCTCTTTTCAGGAAGTTGACTAAGCGGTGGAGACGTCCGGGTCAGGCTGTGAAAGCAGGTGCTGTCAGGTGAGGGAGCGGGCGCGGTCACGCCCGGGAGCGGGCGGCCACCTCGTTGACGGTGTCGACGAAACGGTGCGCCTCCGCGGGAGTGGTCTCCTCCAACCGCATCGACGATCCGACGTGCAGCTCGACGGTTACGGTCGCGCGTTCGCGGAACTCCTCGGCGCGGACGACGCCGACCTGCCGAGGCGTCGCTTCCGAGAGCTGGGCGATGGAGCCCTCAGCATCGGTGCGCACTCGCATGATGCGCTGGTCGGTGAGGATGAGCAGATCGGTGTCGAACGGAGGCAGGCTCCGCAGCCGCGCGTACTCGATCTCTCCGGGTCGGAACAGACCGGATGCATTGATCCTCTCTGGTCGTGCTCGCTGGTCGTCCGAGGTGAGTGCCCCTCGCCGTGCTGTTGGTCCGGACGCGGTCTTGCGGGCCTTCGCCCAGCGGCGGAATGCACGGAACGGGGGCCAGCCGTCTGTGGGGGAGGGGGCGTCGGGGAGTGCGGGCCGAGCAGACCGCAGGCGGTCAGCGTCGTCGGCCGGGTGAACCGAGTCGGAGGGGAGGGAATGGGAGGTCATGAATGTGATTCTGGCAGGGCCGCCTCGGCGATGGGGCGGGTCGGACGTAATCGTTTGGGAACATCTGTGCCAGACCGCTCACTTCGGATGAAGTGCGGAGTGGGACGACGCGTCCATGGGATACTGGGGGCATGCGCGCAGGTGAAGTCTCCGAGGTCAGTCAGGACTACCTCAAGGCCATCTGGTCGGCTCAGGAATGGGGCGGGGACCCGATGACGGCCACCGAACTCGCGAACCGATTCGGAACGACGAAGGCCAATGTCAGCGAGGTGCTCAAGCGTCTCGACGAACTCGGTCTGATCACTCGAGTTCCCTATAAGCCGCCGGTGCTCACCGAGCAGGGCGAGGCGATCGCATTGTCGATGGTGCGCCGGCACCGGCTGATTGAGACGTTCCTCGTGAAGTCGCTCGGCTACGGCTGGGACGAGGTCCACGACGAGGCCGAGATCCTCGAGCACGCCGCCTCTGATCGGCTCATCGACCGCATCGACGCGTTCCTCGGCCACCCGACGTCCGACCCGCACGGCGATCCCATTCCCGGTGCCGACGGTGCCGTCGATTCCCATATTCCGACCCTTCTCGCCGAGGCGGCCGCCGGTCACTACGAGGTGCTGAGGGTCTCCGACGCCGATCCGCGGATCTTGGGCAAGCTCGCCGAGGCGGGTGTGCTTCCCGATGTCGCGCTCGACGTCGTCGACCGCACCGACGAAGAGGTGACCGTGGACATCGGAGGGGAGCGGGAGATGATCGCTTCCGCGCTCGCAGCGGCCGTGTATCTGCGCGTGGCTTCCTAGGCGAGTTGACCGAGTCGGATCTGTTGATCCGACCGGTAGTGGTGGCTGGTTTCGATGAGGTCAGAGACTCCTTGCTCAGTTGTTGCTTCGGGGCCGTGGGAACTTCGGTTCGGCGCGCAGCAGTGTCAGGGTCGTGGCCGTTCGGGCGTCGAATCCGTCGGTGAGGAAGAGCTTCGGCCAGTCGCTCCACAGTTCCGATTCATATGGCGTGCCGGGCAGGTAGGTCTTGAACGTCGCCTGCCGGTGTCCCGGGTGGGATCGGAAAGCCGTCTTCGGAATGGTGCGCAGGCTTTCGAAGAGTGTCTGGTAGAGAACCGGATTGAAGCCATCGAGGCGTGCGGATTCGGCGGTGCGCACCCAATCGGGTCCGGCGATCGGGATGCCGCGGGAGATCGCCGAACTCAGCTGAGCTTTGATGGCGGCGCGTTGCGGGTCTGGGGAGTGGTGGAGGAGGACCTTCGACCAGCGCAGGGCCTCCGCGGGGTCGAAGCCCGGCCACTGTTCGGCGGCCCTGCGGCGTTTGGCGGAGTCGTTGTGGAAGTCGGCGGAGTCGTCGAAGTCTGCGGACATGGCAAACCGTCCTTCTCGGGCGCAGCGGCCCGGATCGAAGCTTGCCCGAGCGGTCGGCGCGGGCCCGTTCTTCCCCTGGGGCACCCGGTCGATGACGGGTTGCCGTGTGGCCGGCCAGGTACCGATGGCCACAGCTCGCGAACGTGATTTCAGTGTACACGGAGGGTCTGACACGAGCTTTGCGCTGGTGATCTCCGTGGCCGGCCGAGGAGGGACCTAGACGAGTCCTTCTTCGTCGGCGTCGGCGGCCGATGACCAGAATCGGGGATCGTGGTCCTCGACGGTTTCCCCGCAGTCGACACAGGTGCGGAATTCGATGGTTCCGTCGGAGTTGAGTCGACCCGGTGTCAGGCTGCTGCTCTCTTCGCAGCCAGGACACCATCCATTGATGAAGCGTCTGATGTGAGTGCCGTGTTCCTTGTCCATTCCGGCTGACCTCTCGACCGAATGCGCAGTGCGTGAACCTGCTGTTTTCAGTCTACGAGCGCCGGCAGTCGGCGAAGATGAACTTCCGGAGAAGACGGAGAAGTCGCCGGTGTCACGGCCCGTCGGTGCGTCGGCCTGGAGGCGCATGGGCCGGACAGTGCCCCGGTCCGACGGGAAACGTCGGACCGGGGCACTGGACTCTTACCTGCGTGGCAGGTTCCACCTCGGCTGGGGCTGCTGCGGTTTCTGATGCTGATTCATGAAACCACGTTCGGCCTGCAGATGACCCTTGTCATGGCTCTTCGCCTTCGGGTCGGTGCCCGGGATGGAGGCCTGCAGCTTCTCGGTCGTCGGTTTGGCGCCGACGATGGGCATCTCCCCGGTGATCAACGGTGTCTGAGGGGCCGCCTCGGTGATGGGGTTCTGTTTGGGTGCTTTGCTGTTTCGCATGGTCTTTCCCTTCTTCGCATTCGTCTGATCTGTTTCCGTGGCCAGTTCGGTGAACAGTCCGGTCCACTGGTCGGGGGTGAGGTCTTTGGGCAAGGTGTCTCCTCTGATGTCGTTGCGGTCCATGGTCGATTGCAGAGTGCGATGATCGGTGATGCTCATCTTCGAGAGGATTCCTTTCATTCCTCGCCCGCGACCGGTGAAGACCGAACGGACGAACTGTTGATAATCGGATCGAGCACCTTCTGGGATCGACCCGGTGGGACAGCGATCGATGGTGAGGATGCCGCCATCGACGCTGGGTTTCGGGGTGAACGCGTCGGCGGGGACGCGAGTGACGAGGCGGAAGTCGAACCATGGGGCCCACTGCGCGGTCATCATGGTCGATCCGCCGATTCCTGCGCGTTTGCGGGCCACTTCCCATTGGGTGAGCAGGATCGCCCGCTGCCAGCGCCCGGAACGCAGCAGTTTGCGGAGGATGGGAGTGGTGAGGTGGAACGGCAGATTGCCGACGATGACCGGCCGGTCGAGCCGGGTGGTCAGGATGTCGGCGTGCCGGACCTCGGCCCGCGGGTACGTGTCTTCAAGGTGATCCAACCTCGTTTCGTCGATCTCGACGAGTGTGAGCTTGCGACCGAGCCGGTAGAGCTCGGCAGTGACTGCCCCATCCCCGGGGCCGATCTCCATGATCGGTCCTGAGGTGGAACGAGCCAGGCTCGCAATCGTTGAGATGGTGGTGGGTGAGCACAGAAAGTTCTGGCCGAGTTCATGCCGCCCGCCGTGAATAGACCTTGGGGCCGAGCGCGAACGGGACTGACTGCGTGTCGAACGGTGTCGTGACGTGTGGGGTCGCAATGGGATGTGCTCCAAAAGGAAGATGGAGGCACCCGAGGCAGCGCAATGAAGGTGAGTCAGATCGATTCGTATAGACCTGGGCGATCATGATGATCGGAGTGGTCAGAGAATCAGAATGGGGTCAGCCGATTGCCGCTTCGCCCGGATGCCGATGGCTCTCCGGGAGGACAACGCGCTTGCAGAGCAGATCAGGGTGACCGTCGTCGGTCAGCCGATCGCAGAAGAATTCGTCTGGCGCGCTGTCAGGCGCTGCGGTGACGAATGTAGAAGCAAGGCGCAGTCATTGCGCTGCTGTTCAAGGTTCCCATGCCGAACAAGATAGCACAGGGGGCTTTGCCGAGACCAGGGGTCGGACGAAAATCGCCCCGCCGACTTCGTGTGGAAGTCGGCGGGGCGGAGGTGCGGATCCGTTCGAAGCGATGCCTCGAACGCAGACCGGCGAACGCTTGTGGGCGTTCGTGTCAGTGGGTCAGCCCATCATGGTGCGCAGGGCGATGACGCCGACCGAACCGATGGCCGCGGCGGCCGGAAGGGTGATGATCCATGCCAGTGCGATCGGCTTCATGAGCTTCCAGTTCGCCGAGCGGTTGACCAGGCCGACACCGATGATCGCGCCGATGAGGATGTGCGTCGACGACACAGGCAGACCACTCACCGAGGCGGCCATGACGATTCCAGCGGCAGCGAGCTCGGCGGCGAATCCGGAGGCCGGGTGGATTTCGGTGAGGTTCGTGCCGACGGTTGCGATGACCTTGCGGCCGATGAACCAGAGACCGACGATGAGGGCGATGCCGCAGGTGAGCATGGCTGCGAACGGCACAGTCGCCTCGCCGCTGATGCTGTTGGTGCGGAGCACATCGAGGACGGCGGCGAAGGGGCCGACGGCGTTGGCGATGTCGTTCGAACCATGGCTGAAGGCGAACGCGGAGGCGGTGAACACCTGCATCCAGGAGAACAGGATGTAGGTCGCGCGAGGTACCGTCTGCTTGCGCAGTGTCTTGGCGAAGACGAACACGGCCAGCCACACGGCCGCGCCGATCATCGCCATGATGAGCAGGCCGCCGACGGTGCTCACACTCATGTCGAGGTTCTTCAGACCCTTGAACAGCAGCATCGCGGTGATGATGACCGCACCGACGGCGGCGATGACGGGAACCCACCGCTGCAGGGCCGAATGCGTACCGATCGATCCTCCGTCGGTGGGGGCATCCTCGGTGGCGGCGTCGATCTGTGCGTCGACGGATCCCTCAGCAGCGGAGACCGGGGCGAGCATGTGCGGCTTCAGTGTGTGCGACAGCGTCTTGCCGAGTACGTACTTCTTGATCACGCCGTAGATGACGAAAGCCGCGAGTCCGCCGAGGGCGGGAGAGAGCACCCAGGAGATCGCGATCTGACCGACCTCGGACCACTGCACCATGGCGAGTCCGCCGCTGCCGGTGACGAAGCCGATCGTCAGAGACGCGCCGATGATGCCGCCGATGATGGCGTGCGTCGTCGACACCGGCCAACCCATCCGAGTCGCCACGAGAAGCCACACGGCAGCGCCGAGGAGGGCCGCCATCATGATGAACGCGAAGTCCATCGGATTGATCGCCACCCCGCTGAGGTCGACGATTCCGCTCTTGATCGTGTCGGTGACGTCACCGCCGGCGAGCAGTGCTCCGCTGACCTCGAAGACTGCGGCGATGAGCAGTGCCTGCTTCATCGTCAGGGTGCCGGCGCCGACGGAGGTTCCGAAAGCGTTGGCGACGTCGTTGCCGCCGATGTTGAAGGCCATGAAGGCACCGAAGATGACCGTGGTGATGAGCACCATGCGGGGTGCGTCCCGGCCCACGAAGTCGAAGGACCACAGGGTGAAGGCGATGAGGGTGATCGCCAGCAGTCCACCGAAGGCCAGATGCCAGAGGCGGTCGTTGCTGCGGCCGACGGCAGGCGGCGGAGTGTGGCGCTCCGGGGCCAGAACCTGGGTCATTCGTTCTCCTCGCGAGTTTCAGTCGATATGGCAGTGTCTGTCTGCCTCCATGATTCGCAGGTCGAATGACCGCCAGGTTACGGCGAAAGTGAATAGACGGTTAACTCCGATTCCGAGGCCCACGAAATGCTCATGCACAATCGGTAGGTTTTGCCGTGTGTTCACGCGATGTTCCAGGTCAGGTGCTATATCAGCGGGCTTTTGCGCAGCGGGCGCTTGGGTGTGCCGGAGATCGAAAGTCATGTTGTGACAATGACCACTTCGGTCCGACCTCGGTGCGAGAATCGGTGAGCAGCGGGTATGTGAAAGAGCCCGGATCCGCAATTATGCGGATCCGGGCTCTGCCAAAAAGGGGAAAAGCTCGCCGAGGCGGCCGGAGTCAGTCGATGATCTCCCCGCGGATGACATCGCCGCCGTCGTCGTCGGGACGGTTACGGTGAGGGTCGGATTTCATCTGCCTGTCGACCTTGCGCAGTCGACGGCCGAGAGCGAT
Source organism: Brevibacterium sp. H602 (assembly GCF_051172395.1). Taxonomy (NCBI): domain Bacteria; kingdom Bacillati; phylum Actinomycetota; class Actinomycetes; order Micrococcales; family Brevibacteriaceae; genus Brevibacterium; species Brevibacterium sp. H602. The sequence goes on from NZ_JBPIZD010000002.1 coordinate 210,474, forward strand.
GAGGGCGATGCCGACGAGGATGATGAACCCGGCGAGGGTGAAGATCAGCGCGGTCACTCCGGCGCCCGGTGCGAAGAGGAAGAAACCGCCGAGGATGATGCCGAGGACGCCGATGACGGTGAGCGCCCACCAGGACCTGACACCCATCCGACGGATGAAGAAGGACATGGTGAGCGCGAGGAAGCTGAAGAAGATGATCGCGAATCCAGTCAGCACCGTGACCATGGACGCGAACAGCATCGGGGTGAAGAAGATGAGCGCACCGAGGAGGATGAGCAGGACCGCGCGGGTGACCATGCTGCCGGTGCGGCCTCCCTGCGGTGCGAAGACGAGGGAGGAGATGGCGATGACGGCGAGCCAGCAGGCGAAGATCCGCACCACCACCTCGGCGGAGGTGCCTGGCCACACCATCATCAGCGCACCCATCACGAGGGCGATGACGCCGTTGACGATGACTGTTCTTCCAGTGCGCTTGAGGTCCATGCGCACAGCCTAGTCCTCGGGCTTGGACAGACGCTGAAGACGGCGGGCGGCGCGAATGCGCGGGGCGAGTGCGCGGGCGGTCGTCGGCTGGGCAACGAAGGTTCAGGCGTGCCCGAAATGCTCTTCCTGGTCGGCAACGTCGGACCGTGCGGCCGCATCCGAGGTGGTCCGCTCCTGCTCGGGCATGTCCGAGGTGATGCGTTCCTGCTCGGGCATCAGCCCGGTGAGCTTGAGCGATTCGGACATGGCCTGGACGATGGCGTCGAGGTCGGCCGGGGCACTCGGCGTCGTGTCCGATTCGGACCGGTCCGCCGCCTCGGCGGGGGTGTCCGTGGTGGGTGTGACTCCTGCTTCCGTGGTCGACTGCGTTCCCGCCTCGGTGGTGGGAGGAGCTGTCGGGGTGTTGTTCTCGAGGAAGCGGAGCAGTTCGACAGGGAAGGGCAGGACCAGGGTCGAGTTCCGTTCGGAGGCCACCTCGACGATGGTCTGGAGGAGGCGAAGCTGCAGGGCGGACGGGGTGTGGGCCATGGCCTCGGAGGCCTGGGCGAGTTTGTTCGAGGCCTGCAGCTCACCGTCGGCGATGATGACGCGGGATCGACGTTCGCGTTCGGCTTCGGCCTGGCGCGACATCGAGCGTTTCATCGTCTCCGGCAGGGCCACGTCCTTGATCTCGACGCGGTCGATGTGGACGCCCCAGTCGACGGCGGGGCTGTCGATCATGATCGCCAGGCCCTGGTTGAGGCGTTCGCGGTTGGTGAGCAGATCGTCGAGTTCGCTCTGGCCGATGATCGAGCGCAGCGAGGTCTGCGCGACCTGGCCGACGGCGAGCTGATAGTCCTCGACATCGACGACGGCCTTGCGCGGGTCGACGACCTTGAAGTAGATGACGGCGTCGACGCGGACGGTGACATTGTCGCGGGTGATGCCCTCCTGCGCGGGGATCGGCATGGTCACGATCTGGAGGTTGACCTTCTCGAGTTTGTCGACGAAGGGGACGATCGCGGTCATTCCGGGCGGACGGGGCTCGGCGTTGACTCTGCCGAGGCGGTAGACCACCCCGCGCTCGTACTGCTTGACGATCTTCAGGCTGTTTCCCAGCGTGATTGCTCCGAGTGCGACAAGTGCGGCGAGGATACTGAGCGCCAACATGTCGAATCGCCTCCTTTGACGATTGACTGTCTGCTCCATTTTACGCCTGTGCGGCGCGGAAAGACCCGGCTCGGAGGGAACGCGGAGGAGACGGAGTCAGGCCTCGCGGGCGAGCAGCCGTTTGCCGGCGGGGTAGGCATCGAGGGCCTGGGGGAGGCTGACGCGTCGGCCGGACGCGAAGGTTGCGAGCACGCGACCGGCGCCCGGCTGATCCTCGCCGACTCCGGCGGGTTCGAGGCCGATGCGACGCAGGGTCTGCTTGGCCACTGGCATGGGGGAGTCGAAGACGGTCAGGGCTCCGGCTCGGGCGGCCATGATCCGGTCGGCGACGAGACCGTAGTGGGTGCAGCCGAGCACCACGGTCTCCGTTCCGGGTCCCATCTGGGTGAAGGCATCCTCGATGGCGGTGTCGATCTTGTTCAGGTCGGCGGCGTTGATGGCCTCGGCCAAACCGGGACAGGCGATCTTGGCCACGTGCAGGTCGGCGGCGAAGGAGTCGATGAGGTTCTGCTGATACTCGCTGCCCGTGGTCGCCGGAGTCGCCCAGATCGCGAAATCCTGGCCGGTGCCGGCGGCCATCTTCACCGCAGGCACGGTGCCGATGACGGGGATGGCCGGTTCGTAGCGGGCGCGGACGGCCTCGAGGGCCTGCACCGAGGCGGTGTTGCAGGCGATGACGATGGCGTCGGGTTCCCATTCGGCGAGCACCCCGGCCGAATGCAGGGCCCGCTGTTCGAGGGTGTCGGTGCTCAGGCTGCCGTACGGGGTGAAGTCCGGGTCCATGGCGAGGACGAGGTCAGCGTCGGGGGCGAGGTTGAACAGCGCGTCGGCGGTGCCGAGGAGTCCGAGTCCGGAATCGAGCAGGCCGATGCGCGTCATGAAGTCCCCTTCGGGTCGGATGTCGTCGATGCCTTGGTCTTTGGGCCGCCGGGCTTGGTGTCGATGGTCCTTGGAGCGTCGGTCTTGGGGTAGGCGAACTCCCGGATCTCCTTGAGATGGGCTTTCGTCAGGCCGTGGGCGAAGTCCGGGGCGATGAGCTTGAGGCGGTTGGGTGAGTAGTGCTTGAGGAAGTAATCGCGGGTGGCCGGCCAGGCCAGGTCATCGTCGATCCAGATCGCACGCCCGTGCTCGTGGGTGGCCAGCCAGTCCTCCATGGCACGGGCCTTCCACCACTGCTGCGGATCGTGAGCGAAGCGGTTGTGCGTCTCATCGGGCATTTCGATGACGTCGAAGGAGTTGCGCAGACCGAATTTCGGTTCGAGTTCGGACTTGCACCGCTGCGACCAGGTCGACAGCCACACGACATCGACCTCGTGGGTCTCGACGATGCGGTCGAAGAATTCGACGACGGACGGCCGGTAGTGGAGTTCGTAGTGCCACGCGTGCAGCTTCTTCCGCCCCTCGGCCATGCCGCGCAGTTTGGGCACCGGGTAGGAGTTGAGGACGCCGTCGACATCGAGGAAGACAGTGACATGGCGAGCCTGCCTGCGCGCCGACACCGGCGCCGAGGATGCTGCAGCCATCATTCCTTCCCATGAGCTCAGGCGTGCGGCCCTCGATTGGGGCCATTCGCGCGCTATTCTGGGGGCAGATCGCGCCGCCCGCACCAGGTGATCACAGACGAGTTTACCGCCGAGCGCGTCAGGAGGCCGAGTCCGTGTACCGCGAAACCCGGATCCCACGCCTGCGGGCGAGCCTGTGGGTCTCCGTTCCCGACAAGGCAGATTCCCTCGCCGAGGCGACCGATCCCGTCTGTCGGAACCCTGCCTTCGGGTCGGACGCCGCGCCTGCTCCAGCTCCCTCGCTCATCGCGCCCGACGGGTGCATGGACCTCATCGTCATCGATTCGCAGATACTCATCGCCGGCGCCGATTCCACGGCACGGATGTTCCACGGTTCGGCCGCACCGACGGTAGGCCTGCGCTTCGACTCGGGCGTGCTTCCGCAGCTGCTGACCACCTCGGCGGGGGAGCTGGCCGACCGGGTGACGCCCCTTGGCGCGGTGATCGGCGGCGGGCATGCCAGGGGTGGGGGAGTCGGTGAGGGCGGGGCCGCCTCGGTGACGGGAGCTGCCCGGGTGCTGCTCGACACAGCCGGCGGCTTGATGGACCGAGCCTTGCTGGATCCGCGTCCGATGTCCCTGGCTCGGGCCTTGGATGTGCGCTCAAGTTCGCCGGCCCAGACCGTCACCGAGGCGGCCGCGGAGTTCACGTATTCACCGCGGCAGCTGCGCCGACTGAGCGCGGAATGGTTCGGCTACGGACCCAAGCACCTGGCGAAGATCCTGCGCTGGCAGGCCGCACGAGACCTCATCGATGCGGGGCGGTCGCGGACAGCGGCAGCGGCCGAGGTCGGGTATGCCGACGCAGCTCACCTGCGTCGGGACGAGCGCTCGCTCATCGGGTGAGGGCGCACCCGGCGTTCGTCCCGTAAGTTCGTCCCCACCCAGAACTACCCGACGGCGACCCAGCAACCTCGCGCCAGGTTGCTGGGCCGCCGTCGGGTAGCAATTAGGAGTTGAGGGCGGCGAAGAGGTCGACCGTGTTGCCATCGGGGTCGGAGACCACAGCGTAGCGCTGTCCCCAGAACGCGTCCCAGGGTTCGTGGACGACTCCGGCCACGGGCTCGCTTCCACCGTCGCCGCGTCCGGTGAGCTCGGCAAAGGCCGAATCGACCGCCTCGGCGGTGGAGCAGTCGAAGGCCAAGGACATCTTGTGTCCGCCGGTCGGCCAGGTCCATTCGGGATCGATGCCGAGCATGACCGCCTCGGTGTCGAGGAGGATCCTCAGGGATCCGGAGGTGAACTCGGTGTGTGGGGCGTCCGGGCCGCCATCGGCGAGCTCAAGGCCGAGCGCGGAGTAGAAGGTGACGGCGGCGGGCATGTCTGCGGTGATGATGGAGATCGCGTCGAGTTTCATGACTTCAGACTATGCGGACGGGTGCGGTGCCGGCTTGAACGAATCGGCCATGATCGCACGGCCCTCGGGAGGATTTCGATGCCGTTGGGCGACCGATGGGCTCAGACTGGGTGGGCTGAACGGTCACGCCCGCAGCGGTTTCGCATGACTGTTTCTCCCACCTAAGTCAGCGGTTCAGTCCTCAGCCCTGCAGGTAGGGTTCGAAGACTGCGCGCAGCTCGGGCGTCAGCGGGGTGGGCTTCTGCGAGTCCCGGTCGATGTGGACGAGCACGCAGTCGTGGTCGAAGACCTGACGTCCCTCCTGGTCGCCGCGAGTGTTGACCGTGAACGAGGAGTTGCCGAGCTTCTTCACCGTCACCGTCATCTTCAGTTCGGGGCCGTACATGACGGGCAGGAGGTAGTCGATGGTCTGGCGGGCGACAAGCAGTCCGCCGCCGGTGATGTGTCCGGCCCGGATCTCGTGCATCCAGCGCACGCGGCATTCCTCGATGAGGGTGATCATCCGTGCGTTGTTGACGTGGCCGAGCAGGTCCTGATCTGACCAGCGCACTTCGGGTGAGAGTTCGAAAGTGGCCATGACTGCCTCCAGGAGCTGATTGGGAATGGTGACTTAACGAGCGTTCTACAGTTAACCAGGTGCTCGGTGGCAACGGAAATCTCACCTCTGCCGGTGCAGAGAAGACTAAGCTGTTGAGCGAACGCTGGAGTCCAGGTGCGGCAGTCTGAGCCGGACGTGAGGAAATGGTTCGGTATGGAAGCGAAGAACGCACTTGTCATCGAAGACGATGATGATATTCGCCGACTGCTTGAAGTCGTTCTGGAGCAGAGCGGATACGCCGTCGAATCGGTGGCGACGGGCAAGCTCGGACTCGAACTCTTCGACGGAGCCGAGCGCACACTCATCACCGTCGATCTCGGTCTGCCCGATATCGACGGGCTTGAACTTCTGCGGCAGATCCGACCTCACACCGTGGCGACGATCGCGGTGATCAGCGCTCGGGCGACGCAGCGTGACAGCGACGCCAGCCTCGAAGCCGGAGCCGACGCGTTCCTCACCAAACCGTTCAAACCACGCGAGATCCGCGAGTTCCTGCAGGCGATGGACGAGGAATGAGCCGACCGCACTGATCGTTCGGTTCAGTGACTGGCTGCCAGCGGGCAGCACCGACTGGATCTCAGTGCCGACTGCGGGTCGGCAGATCGAGGAAACGGGAACGGATCTCGACGAGCGTGTCGTCGCCGACGCGGGACAGACGCGGCAGGGCCGCACGGGCGGCATCGAACTCGCGGCTCTCGACCATCGTGGTGAAATCTTCGGCTGCGACCTGCAGTCGGTGGGCGCCGACCATCGTCGACGACACCCGGATGCTGGCGATCGCATCGCTGGTGGCCAGCACATCCCCGGCGGCCACGGCCTGCTGCAGATTCGCCAGGCGACGCGGCCAGATGAGGGCGAATCGAGAGACGATCTCCTGGGCGTATTCGTCTCTGCCTTCGAGCTCCTCGGCGAGTTCGGTGAGGCTGGCCTGGTCGAGCAGCGGCACGACCTGCAGCGCTGCCGGGGTGAAGGTCGAGGTGACGAGCACGTCGTCGGCGTTGCGCTTCGTCTTCGCCCACGAATTCCGGCCGGTGACCATGCGGGCGATCGCGCGGGGGTAGTAGAAGTAGGTGAAGTAGACGTAAACGAGGTACCCCAACCCCAGCAGCACTGAGGCGGTCCGACCGATGGGTTCGGGCCCCCACCGCCGGTAGAGCGGGCCCCACAGTGCATAGGGCAGAACGACGAAGACGAGCCCGGTGAGGACGATGATCCAGGTCGCGGCATCACTGACGAAGCCGAAGAATCCTTGGGCGATCGCGACGGCGGTGACGATCGGGATGAGCAGGAGGTTGAGCATCATCAGCCATGGTTGGCTCATGAAGTAGTGGATCTCGACGAACCCGGGAAACCTCAGGACGCGGCTCCTGCGCAGAGCAGGCAGATTCGATGCGCACTCCATGATTCCCTGCCCCCACCGCGTGCGTTGCGTGAGCAGCCTGCGGAAATAGGGCAGCGCCTCCTGGGACACATGGGCCTGCGGGAAATAGCCGTTGCGGAAGCCGCAGGTGAGGATATTGAGCCCGAGTTCGTAGTCCTCGCTGAGCTTGTTTCCCCACGGTTCTCCGTGGTCTTCGGTGAGTGCGTCGAGGACGGTGAGGCGAGTGAACTGTCCGTTGCCGCCCATGCCGACGGTGCCCGTGGTCACCCGCAGCTGCTGCATCGCCGAGTTCGAGGTGCGGAACTCGATGTCCTGCATCCGGATGAGGAACCGGCCGAGGAGGTTGAGGAACCAGTTGCGTCCGGGACGCGGCCGTTTGTCGCCGCGGTTCTTCATCCACACTTCGAGCTGCGCCGCGCCGAGGGTTTCGTCTCCGAAGCCGGCAGGGCCCGAGAGCACTGACAGGGCGTTGTCGGAGAGGAATCCGTCGGCGTCGAGGACTCCGATGACCGAGCGAGCACGGTCGGCGGGGTCTGCGCCGACGAATTCGGACACCGAGCGATAGGCCGCGTTGAGGGCCTTGCCCTTGCCTGTCCGTGCCTCGGGCAGGACCCGGGAGATGAGGTGGGTGCGGTCGTCGACGTCCATGATGTCGGTGACGATGGCGGCGGTGGCGTCCTCGCTGGCGTCGTCGATGACCCAGATGTGAGCATCGGGGAATGAGGTCCTCGCGGCCGAGACTGTCTCGGCGATGACGGATTCCTCATCGCGGCAGGGGATGAGGAAATGCCAGGTGAAGTCCGTGGAGTCGCCGGGGTCGACGGCTTTCTGCCGGACGTAGGAGATGATCAGCAGGCTGACATAGGCCAGAGAGAGCGAAGCCGTGATCGTGATGGTGATGAGCGCGATGTCGAACCACCAGTACTCACCGAGGCGCCCGAAGGATCCGGAGAAGCAGAAGATGTAGGCCGCGAGAACCCCGTAGACGAGGGAGAGCAGCACTGCGATCGGGCCGATCTGTCTCGTCGAGGACTGGCCGTCGTCTCTGGTCACGGTCGGGCTCCTTCGTTTCGGTTCACGGTCGAGTTCCTTTATCTCGGGAGGGGATGCGGACGCTGAAGGTGCTGCCGGCGCCCTCAGTCGAGGACACCGTGATCGTTCCCCCGTGTGCGTCGACGATGCCTTTGACCAGGGAGAGTCCCAATCCGACGCCCCGCTGGCTGGAGGCCCGGGCGGCGTCGCCGCGGAAGAACGCAGTGAAGAGCTGATCGACCTCGCGGGCAGGCATTCCTGCTCCGTCGTCGACAACGTCGAATCCGATGCCGAGCGCATCAGTGCGGGTTCGGACGGTGACGCGATGTCCGGGGCCGGAGTATTTGATGCCGTTGACCACGAGGTTCGTCAGCACCTGCGTGATGCGCTTCGAATCGGCCGAAATCGTCGGGGAACCCGAGGACTCGACGGCGAGTTCGACTTCCTGGTCGGCGGCCGTCGAGCGAAGCTGTTCGACGACGTCGTCGATGAGCGGGGCGAGTTCGAACTCGGTGATGTTCAGTTCGAAGCTGTTCGACGGTGTCTGCTGGGCGCTGAGAATGTCCTCGACCATGGCGAGCAGCTGATCGGAGTTCCGTTGTACGACAGCCAGATATGAGGAGATCGCCGAGGCGGCTGCGCGGGAGTCGTTCTCGAGTTCGTCGAGAGCGAGCTCCGTATACCCCATGATCGAGGTCAGCGGCGTCCGCAGTTCGTGCGAGACCGAGGCGAGGATGCGCTCGCGCGCTCGGATGAGTTGTTGAGTGGCTGTCACGTCCTGGGTGGTCACGATCATGTGCGGGGCGATGCTCGGGTGCCCCTGCCAACTCACCGAGGAGATCGACAGCGCTAGCTGATCACCGTCTTGCGGGCCGACCCAGATGAGTTCATCGGCGAACCGCTCTCCGCGGCGGGCACGGGCCACCGGCGACTCCCTCGGGTCGATCCGGGTGTGCCCATCGGCGCCGAACATGTCCCCGTCGGCGATGGCGGAATCGTCGATGACGGTGCCCGTGGCAGTGGGACTGCCGATGGTGGTGTCTGCGTCCCCGGAACCATTCGATGTGAACTGAGCGCCGGCCAAGCGCTTGACCGTCGCGTCGAGGTGGGAGGTGAATGCCGGGTTCTTGAACGCGGTGTCCCCATTCTCGTCGAAGACGACCACTCCGACGTCGACGCTGGCTCCGGTGCCACGCAGAAGCGCGCTCGTCCTCTGCAGATCGCTGGTCAGGCTCTGCTGCCTCTCGAGGGCCGCAGTCAGGCGCGCGTTCACCGAACTCAGACGCGTCTCGAGTCCGATGGTCAGCCCGGAGACGAGCACCACGGCCACCGGGAGGATGAGCGCCAGTACGATGCGGGCGGCGTCGACCGGGGCGTCTCCGCCGAACAGGCTCACCGGGGTGAGTGTGACGAGCACGGCCACGAGGGCGATGACGGCACCGCGGGTGCGGAAGCTCGTGACCAGCCAGACGACGGGGGTGAAGGCGAGGATCGACAGCCCCGCCCCGTCGGGATAGGTGCCCAACCGACACAGGCCCAGGGCGAGGAAGTCGAGGAGTGGGATCGCGAGATTCGGCACCCAGGACCGTGAGAACTTCTCCGAGTAGACGGCCCCGAGCGTGGCGATGATGAGCAGGACGGAACCCGATACGAGCCACTCGTGACCAACTGCTGAATCCGGTCGCAGGACGCTGAGCAGGGCTGCGCTCGCCCCGAGCAGGATCGCAAACGAAACCTGGTGGACGATCGTGAAGGCTTTGGTATCGCCGGCTATGAAGCCGAGGTAGGCGATGCGGGTAAGCCGGTTCACCGCCGATCCGCCGACCGTGTCGAACTCAAGTGGACAGAGCGCACGACAGCCGCCTTTCGCCGCTTCCTGGAGACCCCGATCTGCGGAGGTCTTTGAGGAAACTATAACTGCGCTCAGCCGCGACGGCGGACGATCTCCTCGTTGACGGCTCCGACCACCTCGTGGAGGTCGCCGATGATCGCATAGTCCGCCCGCTGGACCATCGTCGATTCTTCATCGGTGTTGATGGCCACGAGCGTCTTCGCCCCCTCGATTCCGGCCATGTGCTGGATTGCTCCCGAGATCCCGCAGGCGATGTAGACGTCGGGGGAGATGCGGCTGCCGGTCTGGCCGACCTGTTCGGTGTGTGGGCGCCAGCCGAGACCCGTGACCACACGAGAGACGCCCAGGGCCCCGCCGAGGTGGTCGACGAGTTCGAGGACTTCGGCGAATCCGTTCTCCGAACCGACCCCGCGACCGGCTCCGACCACGGCCTTGGCCGAGGTCAGTCCGGACGCATCATCGGCGGCCTCGACCTCGGTGCGCTGGACACGGGTGGCAAGGTCCGCCTCGGCGACGGTGAGGTCATAAGCGATGATCTCCGGGGTGATCGGGGTCGTCTCTTCGGGAGTGCAGGCGTGGCCGGCGATCGTGAGCACCTGCAGATCCCCGTCGAGGCGGAGGCGTTCGAAGGCAGTGCCGCCGTGGACCTGACGGAGCAGGCCCTCTGCGTCGGCGGCGATAACATTGGCAGCCATGCGGGCGCCGGTGCGGACCGCGGCATGAGCCATGAGCTCCATACCGCGCGGGGTGCCCGAGGCCAGCAGCGTGCCGGATTCCGTAGTGACGTCGACGATCGCCTGCGCCCAGGCCGCCGCCGAATACTCCGCGAGATCCGGATGCTCGAGATGGTGGATGACACCGACCCCGAGGCGCCCCAACGCGTCAACGGCGGCATCACTGAGCGGGCCGATCACCACCCCCTCCGTGCTACCTGACGGCGGCGCAGCAACCTCGCGCGAGGTTGCTGCGCCGCCGTCAGGTAGTAATTGGGGGTTTTTGCGGGCGAAGGTGATGGCTTCGGCGGAGGTGAGTGTGACCTCGCCTGCCGGATCGGTTTCGACGAAGACGATTGTCATGGCCGGATCACTCCGATCTCTTCGAGCACATCGACCAGGGCGGGAGCAGCTTCCGGTCCCTCGCCGAGGATGGTCACCGAACTCGCCTTCACCTCCGGAAGTTCGAGCAGAATCCGGGGACTGCCCGTGCCCGGGTCGGGGGCGTCGTATTCGACAACCTGCGCCTTCTTCGCCTTCATCCGCCCGGTGATCGAGGGGTAGCGCGGATCGACTCCGCCCTCGTGGACGGCGATGACGGCGGGCAGGTCGAGGGAGAAGATCTCCGTGCCCGCCGGTCCGATCCCGCGCGCCTCGATCCGCCCGGAGCCGCGCTCGCCGCCGGACCCGCCACCCCCATCTGCCCCACCGACACTGATCGTCTGGATATTCGTGAGCACCGGATACTCGAGGTCGTAGGCCAGGCGGATCCCGACCTGGAAATCGCCGGTATCGGCGGCATCATCACCGGTGAGGACGAGATCGAAGGTCTGCCCCGCCTCGGCGCGATCGCGGATGACATCACCGATGACCTGCGCAATATCCTCGGGGGCGAACACGGACGGGTCGGCCGCCTCGACGAGGATGCCGTCGTTCGCTCCCACCGCCACGGCCGCTCGCAGCTGCTCGACCGCCTCGGCGGGGCCGAGAGTGAGCGCCGTGACCGTCCCACCGGTCTGGGCCGCGGTCTGGATCGCGAGCTCGACGGCGCACTCCTCGTGCGAGGACATGGTGTGGCCGAGCCCGGATTCGTCGATCCCGCTGCCGGTGGCATCAAGGGCGACGGAACCGGCGATATCGGGGACGCGTTTGATGCAGACGAGGATGTTCACGGCTACCTCCGGATGCACTCGTTGTCGGGGTCGAACAGCGGCGTCGAATCGACCGACGCCACCGTCACGGGATAGAACTCCTCCATGTACACGACCTGCAGACGGTTGCCCAGCACCGCCTCGGCGGGTGGGAGGAACGCCATGAGCACGTGCTTGCCCAGGCTGGGGGCCGACCCCGCCGAGGTGACATAGGAGTGGCGACCGTGCCCGTCGACCAGAGGATCGCCGTCCGCGGAGACGATGGGTTCCCCGCCGAGCATGTACCGTCTCTCCCCGCTGGAGCTCGTATGGTCGTCGACGGTGAGCGAGCACAGCACCGTCTTCGGCTCCTCCTCGCGGTGGCGCAGATGAGCGGCCTTGCCGACGAAGTCCTGGGACTTCACCTTCGGGCGGGCCATCCCGACCTCGACGACGCTGCGTTCGGAATCGAGCTCGGCGCCGAATGCACGGTAGCCCTTCTCGATCCGACCGGTGGTGCCGTAGACGCCGAGTCCGACAGGGAGCAGTCCGTGCTCGTCGCCGGCGTCCATGAGCGCGTCCCAGAGCTTCAGCCCCGATTCCATCGGTGCGTAGAGCTCCCAACCGAGGTCGCCGACATAGGAGATGCGGGATGCGAGCACCTCGAGCGAGCCGATCTCAATCGTCCGGGCGGTGCCGAACTTGAACCCCTCATGTGAGACATCGGCACTGGTGAGACCGCCGAGGATGTCGCGGGCTCGCGGTCCCCACAACCCGATCGTCGTCCACGAACTCGTGAGATCGGCGATCTGCGCCCCCGTATCGGGCAGTCGGTCGGCGAACCATTTCAGATCGACCATTCCGTGAGCGGCACCCGTGACGACGCGGAACCGGTCGTGTGCCAGTCGCATGATCGTCAGGTCGGAACGGAAGCCGCCGTTCTCATCGAGGATCGGGGTGTAGACGACCCGACCGATGGCGACATCCATCTGAGCCAGGGCGATGTGCTGGACGGCGTCGAGGGCGGCCGGGCCGAAGACGTCGAAGATGACGAAGCTCGAGAGGTCGACGAGCCCGGCGCGCCGCCGCATCGCCAGATGCTCGGCGTTGATGATCGGCGACCACCAGCGGGAATCCCATTCGGCGCTGCGGTCCATGACTGCGTCACCGAACTCCTCGAGCAGACCGGCATTCGACTGATACCACTGCGGCCGCTCCCACCCGCCGGCTTCGAAGAACACGGCCCCGAGATCTGCCTCGCGCTGCCACATCGGGGAGCGGCGGACGTCACGGTCGGAACTCCACTGCTCGCCGGGATGGACGATCCCATAGGTCTTGTTGAACGCCTCAGACGTGCGAGCTCTGACATGGGCACAGGTGCGCTGATGAGAGTGGAAGCGAGCGATGTCGGCACCCTGCACGTCGATCTCCGGCAACCCGTTCGTCATCCACTCGGCCACCGCCCGTCCGACTCCCGGACCTTCCTTCACCCACACTGCAGCCGCCGACCACAGGCCCTTCACCTGGGGCGATTCGCCGAGGATGGGCGCCCCGTCCGGAGTCAGTGAGAGCAGGCCGTTGATGGCATAGCGGATCTCGACGTCCGGATTCGACAGCACCTCGGGCATGAGTTCGACGGCCTGTTCGAGCTGCGGATCGAAGTCCTCATCAGTGAACGGCATCTCCGTGGGGGAGAGCTTCGCCGCCTCGATCGGGGGGATCTCATCGGGGTCGTGGAGGATCGGCCGGTGGGCGTAGGAGCCGATCTCCATGTCCGAACCGTGCTGACGTTCGTAGCAGAAGGTGTCCATGTCCCGCACGATCGGAAACGAGATCTCGCCGGGACGTTCGGCCAGCTGCGGGACGGGCCCGACGCTGATCATCTGGTGGACCGCCGGAGTCAGCGGGATCGCGGCCCCGGCCATGGCGGAGATGCGCGGGGACCAGACACCGCAGGCGATGAGGATGCGGTTCGTTGCGATCTCGCCCTTCGTCGTGTGCACGGCCGCGATCTGCCCGTCCTCGACATCGATGCCGGTCACCTCGGTGTTGGGTGAGACCGTGAGCGCACCTTTCGCTTCCGCGGATTCGCGCATCATCGTGCCCGCCCGGACCGAATCGACGACCCCGACGGTCGGAGTCCAGAACGCGCCGAGGATGACCCCGGGATCGAGGAACGGCACCTTCTCGGCGACCTCGGCAGGGGTGACGAGGGAGGATTCAATGCCCCACGCGCGCGCCGAAGCCATGCGCCGCCGCAGCTCCTCCATGCGCTCTTCGGTGCGGGCGACCTCGAAGCCGCCGGATTCGGTGAAGACGCCGAGTTCCTTGTACTGGCGCATGCTGTCGAGGGTGAGGTCGGTGATCTCACGCGAGTGATCGACGGGGAAGATGAAGTTCGAGGCGTGCCCGGTCGAACCGCCCGGGTTCGGCAGCGGACCCTTGTCGACCTGGACGATATCGGTCCAGCCGAGCTCGGCGAGGTGATGGACGAGACTGTTGCCGACGATGCCGGCTCCGACAACGACGACGCTGGCCTGGGCGGGGACGGAAGCCATGAGCAGGCTCCTCTCTGACGGCATCTTCGCCTTCACCGGCATCGTTGCGAATTATGCAACGATGCGCGCTATGTGGAACTGCGTACGATGATCGTCCTCCGCCGAGGCGGGAGTGTCAAGAGGTTGGGCCGTGACCGATACGAGGCAGAGCTGAGCAGTGAAACTGCCGTCAGTGCGTCAGTGCGTCAGTGCGTCAGTGTCGATTTCGGCGGTTCCGATTTCGTGGGGTGCCGGCTTGGCGCGGTTCAGTGTTCGCGCCATCCGAGGCGAGCCGAGATGTCGGCGGCGGCCTGAGTGAGCAGGTCTCTCGCCGAGGCGACCTTGTCCTCGGTGAAGCGGAAGCTCGGTCCCGAGGCCGAGATCGACGCGATGACGTCCCCGTGGGCATTGCGCACGGGAGCGGACACTGCGGTCAGCCCGACCTCGAGCTCATCGACGACGAGCGAGAATCCGGTGGTGGCCACCTCGGCGATCTGGGTGAGCAGCTGCGCAACCGAGATCACGGTGTGCGGAGTGTAGCGGGTCAGCTTCGCGCCCAGGGTCTCGCGGATGCCTGCCTCGCTCAGGCCCGAGAGCAGGACCTTGCCGTTGGAAGTCGCGTGCAGCGGAATGCGCTGACCGACCCAGTTGTGGCTCTGCACCGAGGCTGTCGACGAGGCCTGATCGAGGTAGAGCGCGGCACCGTCGGAGAGGACGGCGACGTTGATCGTCTCGGCGGTCGCCTCGGCGAGCATCTTGGTGATCGGGCGGGCCTCCTGGACGATGTCGAGGCGCGCGGTCGTCGCTCCGGCGAGGCGGAGGATGGACAGGCCCAGGCGATATCTGCCTCGGTGGTGGTCCTGTTCGACGAGTCCGCGGGCTTCGAGTGTGGAGACGATGCGTGAAGCCGTCGACTTGTGCACGCCGAGTTCACCGGCGATCTCGGTGATCCCGGCGAGCCCGGTGCGGGCGATGATCTCGAGGATCGTCACGGCTCGATCCACGGATTGGACGCCGCCTGAGCCCGCATCTTTGTTGCTCATTTCGAAACTGTAACTCACGACGCGCAACCCGGCCAGAGTCTGAGGGCGTGGGGTAGGGTGAGTGCGGTCGGTGGGCCTCGATTCCGCCGACCCCCTTTCCCCGACGGAGCTGAGCACGATGAGCAATGGGACCCAGTCGATCGACCGGGCGGCAGAGATTCTGTCGTTGGTCGTGAGGTCCGACGACCCGATCTCCTACACCGAGGTGGTCGAAGAGACCGCATTGGCTCGGTCGACGGTCTCGCGCCTGCTCTCCGCCCTCGAACGCAACGGTCTGGTCGAACGCGACGGTGACGGCCTCTACCGCGGCGGATCGCTGTTCGCGACCTATGCTTCCCGCTTCGACCGGGTGGAGAACCTCGTCGCTGCGGCCGATCCGACTCTGCAGCGCCTCAGCGAGGAGACCGGTGAGACCGTCAACCTCGCCATGCCCGGGCCCAAAGGAGTCGTCCAGGTCGCCCAGGTCGATTCGACATTCGTCCTCGGCGCCACGAACTGGGCCGATGTCGAGGTGCCGCCGCACTGCTCGGCTCTGGGCAAGGTCATGTTCGCCTACGACGTCATCCCGTTGCCGACCGGCAGGCTGGAGCGTCGCACCGTGAAGACCTTGGGCTCACGCAAGGAACTCACCGACGACCTCGATGTGGTGCGCGAGCGCGGATTCGCCATCGTCCACGAGGAGTTCGAGATCGGACTCGATGCCTTGGCTGCACCGGTGTTCGGCATCGACGGAGACGTCGTCGCAGCCGTGGGAATCTCCGGACCGACGATGCGCATCGCCGAACACCACGATCGCCTCGGTGCACTGCTCGTCGACGAGGCGGGACTGCTCTCGCGCAGTCTCAAACGCAAGGTCACCCACCGGTAGGCGAGCCGAAAATAGGTCACCAACGGATACTCTTCGGCGTTGAAAGTATCCGATTGCGACCTATATTTGTGTGGCCGTGTCCGATGGTGACCTGAACTCTGCGAGGCGAAGGCGATTCGGGCCCGCTCACGTCAGATTTGAGACCTCTTCGGCGCCGCCGAGGGCCGCGAGCTGCTTGCGGCGCCAGACCTCGGTGTCCTTGATCTGATTGAACGTATAGATGTGCAGACCGGCGACGCCCATGTCCGGGTCGTCGAGGACCGGGCCGAGCTTGTCGAGGAACTTCCGCGGGTTGTATCCGCCGGGCTTGGCCATCCGCGTGAAGGTCGCCGTGTTCTTCCGCAGGAACCGCGTGGACTCACCCACCCCGATCTTCGTCGCGACTCGGGCGAGTTTGGCCAACTCCACCTTCCCGGCGATGCCGAGGACCAGCGGCAGCTCGATGCCGCGCGATCGCACCCTGGCCACCCACGAGGCGACGAGTGCCGGGTCGAAGCACAGATTCGACACCAGGTGCGTGGCGTAGTCGCGTTTGTCCCACATGGCCTGGATCGTCACATCGTCGGGGATGATCGGATGCGATTCCGGATAGGCGCTGACGCCGATGTGCTGGAACGGTGCGGCCATGGAAGAGAGATCGACGAGGAGGTCGTGAGCACCGACGTACCCGCCGGCCGGGGGAGTGGCGTCCCCCGCGGGGACGAAGATCCGGTCCACAGCCGCCTCGGCGAGGCGATCGACGATCTCCGTGAGCTCGGGTCTGCCGTGGATCATCCGTGCGGCCAGGTGGGGCACGGCGCGGAAGCCCAGGGCCTGGAGCTGTTCGGCCGTGGACAGCGTCGCCTCGAGGGTCAGCCCCGTCGACGCGGTCACCGTGATCTCGCGGCCCGGTGCCACGTACTCCTCGATGCGTTCGACGATCCCGGCCGTGGGCAGAACCTCGTAGCGGGCGGTGCTCAGCAGCCTGCGCAACGTTGACTGTGACATCCTCGTCTCCTTCTCGGAGGTCGATTCATGAAACTCGCATGTGCGAGTTCCTTGCGTCCCGGGGTCTTCGATCCTACACTCATTGTACCCATGATATGGGAATTGAGTTCCATAATATAAAACTGTGCGAGCAGGGGGAACACCATGGACAAGAATGTCCCCACAGTGGACCAAAGTGACAGGCAAGTTCCGATCAACCTACGTCAGTCCGGCCCGACCCCGGTCGAAATGCTCATCGACACCCGTGTCCGCAAGTCCCCTTACTGGGAACTGTCCATGCAGCAGGGTTGCTGGCGGGCGTCGATCTACAATCGGATGTACCACCCGCGTGGCTACATCCCCCGCGACGAGGGCGGGATGATGGCCGAGTACCAGTCCCTCGTCAACGATGTGACCCTGTGGAACGTCGCCGTCGAGCGGCAGATCCAGGTCAAGGGTCCCGACGCCGAGGCGTTCGTCAACTTCGTCATCACCCGTGACGCAACGAAGATCCCGGTGATGCGCGCCCGCTACGTCATCCTGTGCAATGAGGCCGGCGGCATTCTCAACGATCCGATCCTGCTGCGGGTCGGCATCGACGAATTCTGGTTCAGCCTCTCCGACACCGACCTCATGCTCTGGCTGCAGGGAGTCAATGTCGGCGGCCGATTCGACGTTACGATCTCTGAGATCGACGTCGCGCCCGTGCAGGTCCAGGGCCCGAAGTCCGTCGACGTCATCGCCGACCTCGTCGGGGAGGAAGGGCGCACGCTGCCCAGCTACGGACTCATGGAAGCCAAGGTCGGCGGGCGTGACGTCATCATCTCCCAGACCGGATTCACCGGTGAGAAGGGCTACGAGATCTATCTCATGGATGCGACGAAGTACGCCGAGGATATGTGGAACGCCGTCCTGGAAGCCGGCGCACCGTACAACCTCAAGGTCGTCGCTCCCAGCCACCACCGCAGGATCGCCGCGGGCATCCTCTCGTGGGGGCAGGACATGGACTTCGAGACACTCCCGTTCCAGGTCAACCTGTCGTACCAGGTGCCCCGGAAGAAGGAGGCCGACTATATCGGCAAGGCCAGGCTCGAAGAGGTGCGTGGGCTCATCGAAGCCGGAACTCCTCCGTATCGCACACAGCTGGTGGGTCTGCTGGTCGGCGGAAAGCCGATCACCGACTACGCGCCCGACTTCTGGCTCGTCTCCGCCAGTGCTGATGGTGAGGCGGTCGGGTACGTGACCTCGCCGTGGTATTCGCCGGAACTCGAAGCGAATATCGCGATGGCCCATGTGCCGGTGTCGGCAACCGAGCTCGGCACCGAATACTGGGTGCATCTGCCGGAGCCGTTCGCCGATACTCCCGGAGTCCCGGTGCGCGCCGAGGTGGTCGAAATGCCGTTCCGCCCGAGCGTGAACCCCAACCAGCGTGAGCGTCTGAAGATGCGCGGCCTCGACGCCGCCGTCTGAGTCGGCTCACCTCCCCAGACCGAGCGCGGTCGCCGTAGCGCAAAGCCGGCGGCCGCGTTCGCATGGCAAGAGACGTACGCGCGGTCGGCGCGTTTGGTCGCCCGCGAGTGTTCGGGCGCAGCTCGGTCCGCAGAGCGTCGGCATCACGCACCGCAAGTGCCGAATCCTCCCGCTGGCAATGCCGGCACCCCTCACCCTTAGTGGCACCTCCTACATATAGCGAAGCACCCCTCACTCTCAGTGGCTCACCACCCCGTTGCAAAGGGGTGATGTGTCGCTGAAGGTGAGGGGTGCGAGCACTGGTGCGGTGTGCAGCTAACGGTGCGGAGTGCCGCTAGCGGTGAGGGATAGCTCCCGCGATCACTTTCCGCGCAGCGCCTTGACCTTCGCGAGGAGCTCGTTCTCGGCGTTCGGGCCTGCCTTGACGCCGCGCGGCAGCCGGAACATGAAGACGATGCCGATGATCAGCCACACACCGAACATCGCCCACGACTGCCACGCGAGCTGGGCAGAGAACGGGGTGATCGGCAGGTAGAGGACGAACAGGATGAGCGTGAGCACGGCCGAGATGACACCGATGGTGAAACCGGAGTTGCCCTGGCCGCCGATGCGCAGCGGACGGTCCATCGCCGGTTCGCGCTTGCGCAGGACCAGGAACGCGACGCTGACGA
Source organism: Brevibacterium sp. H602 (assembly GCF_051172395.1). NCBI lineage: Bacteria > Bacillati > Actinomycetota > Actinomycetes > Micrococcales > Brevibacteriaceae > Brevibacterium > Brevibacterium sp. H602. The sequence continues at coordinate 229,285 of NZ_JBPIZD010000002.1, forward strand.
GGAAGTAGGCGATGACGATCGCCGGCGAACCTGCGTCGACGATCCATCCCAAGGCCGCCGAACCGAGGAACGGTGCCAGGGCGGAGAGCGCTCCGATGAAGAGGATCGAGTTGACCGGGGTGCGGTAGCGCGGGTGCAGTTTGCCGAACCAGGCGGGGATCATTCCGGCCGTAGCCATCGCCCACATGAGGCGGGACGAGCCCATGAGGAAGGCGTTCCACGAAGTGATGATTCCGGCCAGACCGCCGGCGATGACGAGCTTGCCCCAGAACGCGGAATTGAACATGGCTGCCAGTGCGTCCGCGGTGACGAGATCGTGCGCGGCCAGTTCAGACGCGGGCATGGCCAGCGACGTCATCCAGATGATGATGACGTAGAAGGCGATTGCCATGAACACCGAGGCGACGACGAGTTTGCCGATCTTCTTCGGCGGCAGGTTGATCTCCTCAGCGGACTGCGGGATGACGTCGAAGCCGACGAAGAGGAACGGCACGACCGCGACGACGGCGATGAAACCTGAACCTCCGCCGGTGAACAGCGGCTCGGCGTTGGCGGCTTCTCCGCCGACCAGTCCGCCGGCCAGGAGCATGAGGGCGACGATGATGAGGAAGGAGACGACGAAGGTCTGGACGAGGGACGCGACCTTGACACCGCGGATGTTGATCCAGGAGATGATGATCGCGGTGACCGTGCCGACGAGCGCCCAGGTGAGATACACATCGAAGTCGGCGATCGTCCACAGTTTGACGAACTCGAGGTTCGGGAAGAGGTAGAGAGCGGTCTTCGGCACGGCGACGGCTTCGAACATGACGACGCTGATGTAGCCGCCGGTGATCGCCCACGAACCGAAGAGGGACACCTGTGGCCCCATTGCCCGGATGAGGTAGTTGTGCTCACCGCCGGCATGCGGCATGGCTGCGACGAGTTCGGAGTACACGGTTCCGACGAAGCACATGATGATGCCGCCGACGACGAAGGCGAGGATGGCGCCCATGGTGCCGGCGCCGGACAGCCACTCACCGGTGAGCACGACCCAGCCGAAGCCGATCATGGCGCCGAAGCCGATGAAGAGGGCATCGATCGAGCCGAGGGCTTTGACGAAGCCGTGGTCTCGATCTGTCGTTGTTGACTGCGATTGACTCATGGGGTTCCTCGACACTTCAGTGTGGATGGACTGTACAGGTGCTGGACCGCGCCGCGGGCAGGAGACTGATCGCGGCTGTTCCGATAAGGCAGAGTAGCAGGATTCTGACCGTTACCGGTGAGTTGACTGCGCGCGACGCCGAACCGTTGCGATGGTGCTACATTTCGTCTGGTGCACAGCTCGCATCGCTCAGCGATCGTCCGCGTCATCGCGGGCTACCTGGCAGCATTGGTCACCGGGACCACTCTGCTCATGACCCCGGCGGCCACGGTCGCCGACGGCGGCATCTCACTGCTCAAAGCCCTCTTCACAGCCACCTCGGCGCTCAGCGTCACCGGACTCGTCGTCCTCGACACCGGTCAGGACTTCACGCTCTTCGGCCAGCTCGTCATCATCTGCCTCATCCAGGCCGGCGGTCTCGGCGTCCTCCTGCTCACCGCACTGCTTGCCCTGCTGCTGGCTGGAAAGGCCGGACTCCGGCTCCGCCAATCCGTGGCCTCGGAGACGAAGAGCGACGCGATCGGCGGCGTCAAGCCGCTCGTCCTGCGCATCACGGCACTGACCTTCGGCACGGAGCTCGTGGTCGCCTCGGCGCTGTTCCTCCGGTTCTTCCTCCATTACGACGAACCCGTGCCACAGGCGATCTGGGATGCGATCTTCCATGCGATCTCCGCGTTCAACAACGCCGGATTCGGGCTCCGTCAGGACAACCTCGTCGATTACGTGGCCGACCCCTTCATATGCGGTCCGATCGGACTGGCAGTCATCCTCGGTGGGCTCGGCTATCCCGTCCTCATCGAACTCGTCCGGCGGTACCGAACCCCGCTGAAATGGGGTCTGACCACCCGGATCATGGTCGTCATCACCCCAATTCTTCTCATCGGCGGCACCATCTTCATCGCCGTGATCGAGTGGAACAATGCCGCGACGATGGGCCACCTCGACGCGTGGGGGAAGATCCAAGCGGCGACGTTCCAATCGACGATCACCCGCACGGCCGGGTTCAACTCGATCGACATCAGCCAGATGCACACGGCGACCTGGTTCGGGATGGACGTCCTCATGTTCATCGGCGGCGGACCGGCGGGCACGGCAGGCGGTGTGAAGATCACGACGATGGCGGTGCTCGCGGCGACGACGTGGACGGAGATCAGCGGCGGACGATCCGTGACCCTGTTCGGTCGCCGCATCTCCCGTGACGTGCACAGACAGGCGACGACGGTCATCGTCCTCGCGCTCGGCTGGGTGCTGCTGGCGACGATGGTCATCCTCCTCTGCGACCCGAAATTCGGCCTCAGCCGAGTCCTCTTCGAGGTCATCTCCGGCTTCGGCACGGTCGGTCTGTCGACCGGAATCACCGCGGACCTGTCCGCGCCAAGCCAGATCATCCTCATCCTCACCATGGCGCTCGGCCGTCTGGGACCGGTGACCGTGGCGTCCGGCCTGGCCCTGCGAGAACGCCCCATCCGCTACGAACTGCCGAAGGAACGCCCGCTGATCGGCTGATGGCCGATCCATCGAGAGCCGAATCAACGACTGCCGACACCCCCGCCGAGGCGGCCCAGAAAGGACAAGACCATGAACGAGAAGAAGAACTGGATGGCGCGGTCCGCGTCGTTCTTCACCGGCGACCCCTCGCCGCTGGCGAAGGACGGAGCGGTGGCCGTGATCGGGCTCGGCCGCTTCGGCGGATCCCTGGCGCACGAACTCGCAGAGCATGGAGTCGAGGTCATCGGCGTCGACCGTGACGAGTCCGTCGTGGCCGAGTTCGCTGATGTCCTCGCCCATGCCTCCCGCGCCGACGCCACCGACGAGGTGGTGCTGCGACAGCTGGGCATTGACGAGGTCTCCCGCGTCGTCATCGCCATCGGCAGCGACCTCGAAGCGAGCATCCTCGTGGCCTCGCGGATCCTCAAGCTCGGCAATCGGCACATCTGGGCGAAGGCGATCAGCGAAACCCACGCCGAGATCCTCCATCAGCTGGGCATCGGCAACGTCATCAGCCCCGAGAACGACATGGGCCGGCGCCTGGCCCACCTGATCAGGGGACATATCTCGGACTTCCTGCCCATCGACGAGGACTTCGTCCTGGCACGCACCACTCCGCCGGTGCGCACGACCGACGTGCCCTTGGCCTCACTGGGGCTGCGCACGAGGTACGACGTCACGATCGTCGCGTTCAAACGCCGCGGCGGCACCCACTGGGACATCGCCGATCGGGACGTCACGCTCTACGCCGACGACGAGATCCTCGTGGCCGGCAGCCCGAAGAAAGTCGAAGCGTTCAGTGAATTGGACAAGGACGCCGACGCATAGGCCGACGTCGTTGGACGGTTGGCATTCCCTCGCCGAGGCGGCGCTTGAGTTCTCGAGGGGTATTCCCCGAGGCGGCGCTTGAGTACTCGAGGGCGGGTCCCCGAGGCGGCCCCGGAGTCAGGTGCGCCCGATCCGGGCGCTGTGGCTGAGCTCAGTCGCGAAGGTCAGTCGCCGAGGTCGACGACCTCGAACTCGAGGAGGTTCGCCTGCTCGGATACCGGCTGCTTTCCGCCGGACTCGTGGGCGGATGAGCGGTTGGCGCGCCAGTTCTCGAAGTCTTCGCGGGTCGCCCACTGGGTGTAGACGAAGTACTGATCTCCGCCGGCCACCGGGCGCAGCAGTTGGAAGCCCTCGAAGCCGGGAGCGCCGTCGACGGAGTGCTTGCGTTCGGCGAAGCGCTTTTCGAGTTCAGCGCGAGCTGGTTCGGGGACGGAGAGCGCGTTGATGGCGACGACTGACATGGTTGCTCCTTTTCATCAGAGGCAGTGGTTGTCGGTGAGCAGCTGGCTCACCTCGAGCCTACGACTCCGACCCGAATGCTGTCTGCGGAGTCCGCTTGATCGCCCGCAGAGTCTCAGAACCGGTGCCGTGCAGGATTCCAGTATCTGGGGTATCTGGGCGCGCGAACCCTGCCTGTACCTGTGCCGAGTTTCGGACGATCCGTGCGGGGGCAGCGCCCGAAAACCGTCACGCATCGTCCGGAACTCGCGGTGCGAACGGTGCTCCTGCTGACCTGAGTCGTGTTCAGGTGTCCGGCTGGTGGGTAGGGTGGCCCGCTATTCGCCCTCGCTGACCTCGAGCTGAGTGAAGTCCAGGCCGGGGGAGTGGGCTGCGGCGGCACGGCGGATGCGTTCGGCGGTGAGCTCACTGATCGTCGGGAACTCGGCGTCGCTGGTCCGGCCCGTTCCGTCACCGACCACTACGGCCTTCGCAGTCTTCGACCGCAGCGGCTCCGGGGTCTGCACGAGCACGAACGATCGGGACCCCTGATCCCGTTCATTCGCGGCCATCACGGCCTGCGCCGTGGTCCCGGATCCGGCGAAGAAGTCGAGGACGATGGCATCGGGGTCGAAGAACGTCTGCGAGGCCACGAGCGCCTTGACCAGCTCGACCGGCTTCGGATAGCTGAACACCCCCGCCAAGCCCAACGGCTCCAGATCATTCTGCCCGCCGAGCGCCTTGATGATCGAGTACAGCTTCGAACTCGCCTTCTCCGCCGGGGTCACCCGCACCACCGCATGCTTGCCCTCTGTGCCCCAGGGACGCAGGATGTACTCGCCCGATGCCAGCTTCGCGTCCACCTCGACGAGTTTCCCCTCACCCTTGACGGCGACGATGTCCTCGTACATCAGCCGCCTCTCGGATCCGCGTGCATATCGACCGAACCCGGCGCGCAGCACATCGGTCTCCACGAGCATCCGCCTGCCGTCGATGACCTCGAGCTTCGCCGGCGACTTCTTCTCCGTGAGGAACGGCCCGACCTGGCTCGCGTCGCGGGCCCACACGTGAACATAGTCGTGCCCGCGCACGAAGGAGCGGGCATTGCCGCCGCCCTTCGCACGCTGATGGATGAGCGTGCCCAGCGAATTGTCCTCACCGAAGATCTCGTGCCCGAGCAGCTGCGCCCACGCACTCTCCTTGTCATCGAGGTGGAGGAACAGCACTCCGTCTTCGCGCATGAGCTCGCGCGCGAGCAGCAGTCGCGGGGTCATGAACGACAGCCAACTGGCGTGATCGTGCCCGTGATCCTTGTAGGTGTGCGCGTTGCCCGTGTTGTACGGCGGATCGATGTAGACGACCTTGACCTGCCCGCGATGCGTGGCCAGCAGGGCGGTCAGCGCGGGCAGATTGTCCCCGACGACGAGCAGATTCTCGTGCGGATCGGGAAGGCGAGCGGTACCGTCGACGTCCCGCAGATGCGGACGACCATCGCCGAGGCGGCCATCTCCTTCAGGGGTTCCCCTACTCGCCCTGACGTGGCCCTCCCGTCCGGAATTCCCGTCCCCGAGGTGGGGGCCGGGCTCCCGTCCGGCCCCACTGCGGCGGGGCTCGGCTCCGGCGCCGTCCACGAGGCGGCGACCGAGGGCGAAGGCGGCGGCCTTGCCGGTCCACTCCAAGACGGTCGTCATCCTTCTCCTTCACCCCGAACGGTGCCAAGATTGCTGTATGAGTATTTCACGAGTGGCCGTCGTCGGTGCCGGCATCCTCGGCGTCGCCGCCGCCCGCGAAGTCACCACGAGGTTCCCCGACGCCGAGATCTCCGTCTTCGACAAGGCTGAGACCGTCGCTGCACATCAGAGCGGCCACACCTCCGGAATCGTCGATTCCGGACTCGATCAGAAGCCAGGTTCGGAGGAGGCGAAACTCACCCGACGCGGCCTCCAGCTGCTCATTCCCTATATGGCCGAGGCAGGCGTGCCCTACCGGGAATGCGGGCAGCTGCTCATCGCCCAGAACACCGACGAAGCCGAACGCCTCGAAGAGATCTATGCCCGCGCCACAGACAATGAGGTCCCCGGCGCCAGACTGCTCGAACGCCACGAGATCGGTGCCGTCGAACCGGCCGTCAGAGGAGTCCTCGGGCTCTTCTCACCCCATGCGGCCATCGCCGACTTCTCGGCGCTCACCGCAGCGCTCGCCGCCGATGTGCGCGCCGCCGGAGGGACATTCCGCTTCGGCACCGAGGTCACCGGCTTCGACACCATGAGCAACGAAGTCCGACTGCGTGGGCGCCCCGTTCCGAAGGACGACCCACCGGCAGGGGATGGGGCCGCACCCGGAGAGCCCGATGAGGACGACCGTGGTGCGAACACGGCCGACGAACGGGGCGGCTCGCGCGAGAACGCCGTCGACGACCGCGACCGCCGCGACGACCAGGTCCACCACCGCGACCATCGCGACGACCAAGTCCACGACCGGCCGCGGACATATCGCGGTGAGGAGGGCCGAGAACCCGTCATCGGCATCGCAGATGAGCTGCGCGATCGCTTCGGACAGCAGGATTGGTTCAAACAGGCCGAATCGACGCTCGGCGAGTGGACGCAGAAGGTCTCTGACGCGTGGGCCAATCGCGACGGCTCGCGCAGCGGCGACTCTGGCTCACGCACTGGTGGCGCAGGATCGCGCGACGGTGACGCTCCCAGCGGCAGGTCGCGCAGCGAAGCGCCAGCCGAGGAAGTGCTCGGCACCTTCGACATCGTCATCGTCTGCGCCGGTCTCCAGGCCGATCGCCTCGCGGTCGCCGCAGGACTCGACGCCGAACCGAGGATCGTGCCCTTCACCAGCGACTTCTACCGAATCCCGGCCACTGACACCGAGGTGGTCCGCGGCATCATCGGGTCCGTTCCCGACCCACAGGCCCCGTTCACCGAAACCTCGATCGTCCGGGGACTCGACGACGGACTCATCCTCGGACCGAACACCTTCGTCGCCCTCGGTCGTGAAGCCTACGATCGGCACGGGTTCGACCTCGCCGACATCACCTCGACCGCCCGCTCCAAAGGTTTCTGGAAGTTCGCCGCGCAGACAGCGAAGACAGCGGCCCGCGGAGTCAAACCCCTGGTGAGCAAGACCGCCTTCGTCGACGGAATCCGCCGCTTCGTCCCTGAGCTCGACCCGAACGCCGTGGCGCCCGGGGCCCGCGGAGTCCGGGCTCAGGCGATGACCGCCGACGGCGAACTCATCGACGAACTCACCATGACCAGGCGCGGCAGGCTGACCGTGGTCAGGTCCGTGCCCAAGTGGGCGGCCACCTCGGCGCTGGCGATTGCCGAAACGATCGTCGATCGGGCCTTCGAGAACTCGGCCCGCTGAGACCGGCCCGCCAACCTGTGAAAGGGACACCGCTTTTGCGCGCTGATCGACCGTTCCCCGCGCTGTGCACGTGGACAGACAACGGCCCGGACGAGAACTGGACGTTGCAGGTGGGGCTTCCGGCCTCAGCCATCCCCGCCGAGGCGGCGCCCGGAGACGAGCAGGAGATCTTCGTCGACCTCAACGGAGTCACCGACCGGCGGAATGTGCCCGGCGGGATCATGACCCGGCGCCCTGCCCGGGACGAGGGCGGCCAGAATGTCGACAGTGCCGACGCGACGAGGTACTCGATCGAGCTGGCGGTTCCGCGGGGGTATCGCGGGGCGCTTCGCTTCCTGCCCGTGCCGCGCGGGCTCCAGGTCGCCGACCGTCCGACCTGGCTCGATGTCCTCGAACGGGGATTCGTGCCCGCCGGTGATCACGGCCTGCGCACGGTCACGGACATGCGCAGGAAACAGATCCTCGAACTCGCCGCACCCGATGCCCGGCCCCTGATCTGGACCGGTGGAGGCCGTCCGGCGACCGACCCCCGCAGCGGGGAGGGCGTTGGTCGGTCCGCCGTCGACGAACAGGTCATCACCCTCGGTTCCGCGCCGAGGCGGATCTGGACCCACCGACCGCAGCGAAGTCCCGCCTCGGCGCCGGTGCTCGTCGTCTTCGACGGAGAGCGGTTCATCCGCGGGGGACTGCTCGCCGCGATCGACGAGTTGGTGTCTCCGCCGTCGGCGGTCATCGCCGTCGACCATGCCCCCGTCGGGGACGACGGTCCCGACGAGGACGCGGCCGTCGGTCAGCGCGCCGATGACCTCGTGATGAATCCGCGGTTCTGCGACGACGTCCTCGCGCTCGTTCGTCAGACGGCCCCGGAGGTCTGGGCCCGCACGATCGTCGCGGGTGCCTCGTACGGCGGCCTAGCTGCGGCGTTCTTCTCCCTGCGGCATCCGGAGGCGTTCCGCGGAATCTGCCTCTCGCCGTCGTTCTGGGAAACCGACGACCAGGGGCGCAGGATCTGGGATCTCACGCCGGACAGCACCGACGATGATCCGGACAGACTCGCAGGGGCGTCGGAGTCTCGGACGCTGGAAACCCGGACGGCGACCGCCGCCCGTCCGACATTCTGCGTCGACCACGGGATTCTGGAGACGGTCATTGCCGATTCCGTCGCCGAGGCGACAAAAGAGTTCGGCGATCGTGGCATCGACGTCGCACCTCGGCCGTTCGTGGGCGGACACGAATATCTGTGGTGGCGCGAACTCATGCTCGTCCGCCTCGCCGAAGTCCTGGCGGAATGAGCCGAACACCAGTCAACGTCGGTCAGGGCGCACCCGCGGTGGGGGAGCCGCCTCGGCGAGGGGTTTCTGCACCGTCGATCGGAGCCGTCGATCAGCCGGAATGGCGTTCGAGGAACTCGTAGACCTCGGTGTCGTCGACGCCGGGCACCGCTCCGGGCGGAACGGCGGCCAGCAGGGAGGCGTGCATGCGAGCCGACGGCAGCGCCTGATCCTCCCATTTCTCGGCCAGGTCATCCGGGGCCTGCCGACAGCAGGACGGATCCGGGCATCCGGACTGCGAACGGATCGGCGATTCCCGTCCTTCGAACCAGCGGACGTGGGAGAACGGGACGCCGACGCTGATGGCGAAGTCACCGCCGGGCAGCACACGGGCGGTGCACCAGAATGATCCGTGCGGGGTATCCGTGTACTGGTAGTAGGGGCTGAACCGGTCGGCGACGCGAAAGACGGTGCGCGAGGTGAAGCGTTTGCACGCGAACTGTCCCTCGATCGCGCCGAGCGGATCGGTGGGGAACGGCAGCCCGTCGTTCGAGTACGCCTTGTGGATCGTGCCGGAATTGTGGACCTTCATGAAGTGCACCGGCAGTCCGAGATGCTCGGTGGCGAGGTTCGTGAACCTGTGGGCGGCCATCTCGTAGCCGACGCCGAACATATCGCGCAGATGCTCGACGGAGAGCACCCGCTTCTTCTTCTCCTCCTCGAGCATCGGCACGGCAGCGGACTCGGGCAGCAGGATCGCGGCCGCCAGATAGTTCGCCTCGACGCGCTGCTGGAGGAATTCGTGGAAGTCCTTCGGGGAGTCATAGCCGAGCACATGCGGAGCCAGGCTCATGAGCAGGTGCGACCGCGGATCGAATGCGGCATCGGCATTGGGAAGATACAGCCGCTTGTTCGCAGTATCCGAGATCGACCGGGTCGATTCGGGCAGGTCGGAGACGTAGTGGAGGCTGAAGCCGAGCTTCTCGGCGATGAGTGCCGTCTGCCGCTGTGACACCGTTCCGGATTCGTAGCCGACGAGGTCGAGCAGCTCGGCGGCGGTGGCCTCGAGGTCGGCGAAGTAGTTGTTCTTCTCCTTCATCCGTTCCCGCAGCTCCCGGTTGGCCCGCCTGGCCTCCTCCGGCGTGGCCGCCCGCCGTTCCAGGGCCTCGCCGAGCTGTCGCTGGAGACCCACGATCGCCTCGAGGGCATCGGCCGGCAGCGACTTGATCCGCACCTGCGGCAGGCCGAGGGCAGAGTACATGGGGGAGGCCTGATTGCGTTCGGCCTCCAACTCCAGGGCCTGTCGTTCGTCGATCGGAGCGGGGTCGATGAGCTCGGAGACGTCCGTCTTCAGCGCCTTCGCGATCGCGGCCAGGAGCGTGACAGAAGTTTCTCGCTTGCCGTTCTCGATCGTTGAGATCTGCGAGGCCGCGCGCCCCACTTCCTGCCCCAGCTCGTTGAGGGTCAAACCGCGCTTCTTGCGAAAAAATCGGATTCTTCTGCCGATGCTGAGCAGGTCGGTCTGCTGCTCTTCGCTCTCAACTTCCGCGCCAACGCTGTTCAAAGTGCCTCCCTCGGTTTCTGTGGGCTGGTTCACGCGATTGAAAAACAGTATGACAGAACCGCGAAATTTCTGAAACCGGAAATGTCGAGATTATTCATCCGAAAAAACAATGCGAGAGCGCTTGCGGCCCCCGCAGACTGGATACATCAACAACCCCGAGAGATCGAGAAAGAGAAGGACAATGACTGAGAACACCACGCAGAACAGCTTGCACGATGCTGAAGCCATCCGCCGCGACTGGGCCACCAACGCCCGCTGGTCGGGAGTCGCTCGTGACTACGAGCCCGAGGATGTCGTCAAACTGCGCGGTTCGCTGATCGAGGAGCACACGCTGGCCCGTCACGGAGCCGAGCGCCTCTGGAACCAGATTACCGCCGGCGACATCCACTCCGGTGACTACGTCAACGCCCTCGGTGCACTGACCGGCAACCAGGCAGTCGAGCAGGTCAAGGCCGGCCTCAACGCCATCTACCTCTCCGGCTGGCAGGTCGCCGCCGACGCGAACGCCGCCGGTCAGACCTACCCCGACCAGTCGATCTACCCGGCCAACTCGGTGCCGCAGGTCGTCCGCCGCATCAACAACGCTCTGATGCGCGCCGACCAGATCGAGACCTCGGAAGGCAACAAGCAGGTCGACGACTGGTTCGCTCCGATCGTCGCCGACGCGGAAGCGGGCTTCGGCGGCTCGATCAACGTCTACGAACTCATGCGGTCGATGATCGCAGCCGGCGCTGCCGGTGTGCACTTCGAGGATCAGCTCGGTTCCGAGAAGAAGTGCGGCCACCTCGGCGGCAAGGTCCTCGTCCCGACCTCGCAGCACATCCGCACGCTCAACGCCGCCCGCCTCGCGGCCGACGTCGAGAACGTGCCCAGCCTCGTCATCGCCCGTACCGACGCCGAGGCAGCCACGCTGATGACCTCGGACATCGACGAGCGCGACCAGCAGTTCGTCACCGGTGAGCGCACCGCTGAAGGCTTCTACAAGGTTCGCAACGGCATCGAAGCAGGCATCGCACGCGGACTGTCGTTCGCTCCCTACGCGGACATGCTGTGGATGGAGACCTCCACACCTGACCTCGAAGCAGCCAAGCAGTTCGCCGAGGCGATCCACGCCGAGTACCCGGACCAGATGCTGTCCTACAACTGCTCGCCGTCGTTCAACTGGCGCAAGCACCTCGACGATGCGACCATCGCGAAGTTCCAGCGCGAGCTCGGAGCCATGGGCTACAAGTTCCAGTTCATCACCCTGGCCGGCTTCCACGCTCTGAACTACTCGATGTTCGATCTGGCCCACGGCTACGCCCGCGAGCAGATGAAGGCATACGTCGACCTGCAGGAGCGCGAGTTCGCTGCCGAGGAGCGCGGATACACCGCGACCCGCCACCAGCGTGAGGTGGGCACCGGCTACTTCGATCTGGTGTCGACTGCACTCAACCCCGAGTCGTCGACCACCGCGCTGGCCGGCTCCACCGAAACCGCTCAGTTCCACTGAGCCGCACCGGGTTCGCGCCCCGCTGACCAGCGGGGATGAACCCACCCAGAACCCGGGGCGGATCGGCAGTGTTTTCACGGGGTTTACATTGTCGATCCGCTCCGTCACACCACAGACGCATCGAAACCCCGCCACGGTCCCACCGGAACGCTCACGATCAATGTAGAGCCGCCTCGGCGAGGATCACCCACAGACTGAAAGCCACATATTCCAGGCACACTACGACGGGTGAGGAGAAGCCCATGTCTTACATCAAGATCAACGCGCCGCTCGAAACCGGCTTCGGCACCGTCCTTTCGGAGCCTGCTCTGACGTTCATCGCCAAGCTCCACGACGAGTTCGCTGGCACCATCTGCGACGTGCTGCGCACGCGCCGGGCCCGCGCGGCCGAGATGAACGGCGGAACCCTCCCCCGTTTCAAGCCCGAGACCGCACGCATCCGCGCCGACCGCTCCTGGTCGGTCGCCGGATCCGCCGGAGCACCCGGTCTCGAAGACCGCCGCGTGGAGCTCACCGGCCCGGTCACCGAAGACGAAGTCGTGGCAGCGCTGAACTCGCAGGCGAAGGTGTGGCTGGCCGATCTCGAAGACGCCACGAGCCCCACCTGGGCCAATGTCATCGGCGGACAGGTCAACCTCTTCCGCGCGATCCGCGGACAGCTGCCCGGCGTCAACAACGACAACCAGCCGACCATCGGACTGCGCCCCCGCGGTTGGCACCTGCCCGAGAAGCACCTGATCTACGTCGATGACAACGGCCAGGAATTCTCGACCTCCGGAGCGCTGGTCGACTTCGGTCTGTACTTCTTCCACAACGCCCGCCACCTCATCGACAACGGCTCCGGCCCGTACTTCTACCTGCCGAAGCTTGAGTCCTCGCAGGAAGCACGCCTGTGGAACAAGGTGTTCGTCCTGGCGCAGAACATGCTGGGCATCCCGCACGGCACCATCCGGGCCACCGCTCACATCGAGACGATCACCGCGGTGTTCCAGATGGAAGAGATCCTCTTCGAGCTGCGTGAGCACTGCGCCGGTCTCGAGGCCGCCGGCTGGGACTACCTGTTCTCCGTGGTGAAGAACCTGCGCAACACCACCGACTACGTTCTGCCCGACCGCGAACGCCTGACGATGGACCTGCCGCTGATGAAGGCGTTCACCGACCGCCTCGTGGCCACCTGCCACCGTCGCGGAGCACACGCGATCGGCACGATGTCCAACCTCATGGCCGATCACCCGGACCGGGAGTTCGTGGCCTCCGAGTTCGAGCGCATGCGTGAGGACAAGGCTCGCGAAGCCTGGCAGGGCTTCGACGGCACCTGGGTGGCCGATCCGGCACTGGTTCCTGCTGCCCTGGCCGTGTTCGACGCCGCTCTGGGATCGCAGCCCCACCAGCTGGAGAACAAGCGCCCCGATGTGCAGGTGACCAGCGAGAACATCCTCGACATCACCGGCCTCGAACCGGTCGTGACCGAAGAGGGTGTGCGCGTGAACATCCGTGTGGCCATCGGGTACATGAACGAGTGGCTCGGCGGCAACGGGCACGTGGCTCTGGAGAACCAGCTCGAAGACGTGTCGACGGCTGAGATCTGCCGTTCGCAGATCTGGCAGTGGATCCGCCACGAGGTGACTCTGGACAACGGTCAGCAGCTGACCTCACGCCTGGTGGAGCGCTACCTCGGCGAGGAGTTGGCTCTGATGCAGCGCACCGCCGACGATCACTTCGATGAGGCCGTGGAGATCTTCCGTGAGACGGCACTGGGCGAGGAGTTCGCCGAATTCCTCACCATGCCGGCCTACACCGACCACCTGGTCGACCGGGTGTCCAAGCCCACCGAAGCCTTCGTCGCCTAACAATTACTACCTGACGGCGGCCCAGCAACC